>NZ_PNDT01000083.1:0-7175 GCF_005886375.1 Pseudoalteromonas sp. S1727 | reverse complement strand
AGAACCTAGAACCTAGAACCTGAGGAGCTCTTATGTCTTATAACATTGCGGTAATAGGCTTTGGTTTAACTGGGCGCTTAGCGGCGCTTGAACTGAGCTTAAAGCATAAGGTGACTGTTTATGAATCGGGAGATGAGCAGGCGCTTGATAGTGCGGGAAAAGTCGCTGCGGCGATGCTCGCGCCTTTAGCTGAATCGGTATTATGTGAACAAGATTTAGCTTTGCTAGGACTGGATTCGATCAGGCGCTGGCCAAGTATTTTAGCGCAGCTTGACGATGAAGTGTTTTTTCAACAGCAAGGTTCTTTAGTGGTCGCTCACCAGCAAGACAAAGGCGATTTACAGAGTTTTATACAACGCTTAAAACCTTTGGCTGGTCATCATGGACACCGGTTAACAGGAGCGCAAATCAGTGAGTTAGAGCCAGAACTTGCAGGGCGTTTTAATCAAGGTGTGTTTTTACCGTGCGAAGGGCAAATTGATAATCACGCTTTTTATCAAGCGAGTTTTAAGACTCTGAAGCAGCGGAATGTGAGCTTTAAGTTTGCACAAACAGTTGATGTAGACTCTGGAAACTTGCAGCAATCATTTGATTATATTGTTGATTGTCGTGGTCTAGGCGCTAAAAGTGCAGCGTGTAAGTTGCGTGGAGTACGTGGTGAGGTCGTGCGTTTGTTCGCCCCTGAGGTAAAGTTAACGCGTCCGGTGCGGTTAATGCATCCGCGCTATCCAATCTATATTGCCCCTAAGCCTAACGACCAGTATGTGATTGGTGCGACAGAAATCGAGTCACAAGATCATGGCCCAGCTACGGTACGCTCAACTCTTGAGCTATTATCGGCAGCGTACACAGTACATAGTGGCTTTGCAGAAGCACGGGTGTTAAGCATTCAAACTGGCCTGCGTCCTGCGTTTAGCGATAATCGCCCGCAGGTAACTCAGCAGCAACAGCTGATCAGCATTAATGGCTTGTATCGCCATGGCTATTTGCTTGCACCGAGTTTAGTCGCTGATGCTGTGGCGCGGATCAATTAAGGGTTAGTATGAAAATGAGTATGAAAATAACAATTAATGGTGAAAGTTTTGAGTTGGTAAATACCGCCAATTTAACCCAAGCATTACAGCAATTTGCTGCAAAGGAGCCTTTTGCGGTTGCGATTAATGGTCAATTTATTCCGCGTAGTCAGTGTGATACACACTTACTCAATGAAGGCGATAGCATTGAATTACTATCACCGATCCAAGGTGGTTAATGTGAGTAGTTTAATATCAGATAGTTTTAGTATTTATGGTGAGCAGTTCACTAGCCGCCTATTAATTGGCTCGGCATTGTATCCGTCACCTGCGATTATGGCCGATTCCATTGTAGCCAGTGGTGCGCAGGTGGTTACTGTGTCATTACGACGTCAGCAAAGCGCCGCAGCTGGTGATGACTTTTGGCAGTTGATCAAAGACACAGGGTTAAAAGTATTACCCAATACAGCAGGGTGTCATAGTGTTAAGGAAGTTGTTACGCTTGCGCAAATGTGCCGTGAAGTGTTTGCCACCGATTGGATCAAGCTAGAATTAATAGGTGATGACTATAACCTACAACCCGATCCGTTTGCTTTACTTGAAGCCACAAAAATATTGTTAGCTGACGGTTTTAAAGTGTTACCTTATTGCACCGACGATTTAGTATTATGCCAACGTTTAGCTGAAGCTGGATGTGAAGTACTAATGCCATGGGGAGCGCCGATTGGCACAGGCAAAGGGTTATTAAATCAATATAATTTAAGAACTATTCGAGAGCGATTACCCGATACCACATTAATAGTCGATGCAGGCTTAGGTTTACCATCACACGCCTGCCAAGCGCTTGAATTAGGTTATGATGCAGTGTTATTAAATTCGGCTATTGCAGGCGCGGGCTGCCCTGTTACCATGAGTCATGCATTTAAAGCAGCGGTTGAGGCTGGCCGTTTTGCGTACCGAGCGAAGGCGATGCCAGAAAAAGACGTTGCTGCCCCATCTACTCCCACGATGGGTATGCCTTTTTGGCATCAAGATTTTGGTATTAAGAATAAAAATTAGGAAATACGTAACTATGAATCATGTTGTTTGGACAATTGCTGGCTCTGACTCTGGCGGTGGTGCAGGTATTCAAGCGGATATTAAAGCGATGCAAAGTTTTGGCGTCCATGGTTGTACGGCGATCACCGCGTTGACTGCGCAAAATAGTTTAGGCGTTGAAGCACTTAACCCAATTTCAACCGAAGTGATTGAATCACAATTACTTGCGCTTGAAAGCGACATGAAAGCCCGAGTTATTAAAATTGGCATGTTGGCAAATGTGCAGCAAATTCAATTGATCAGTGAGCACCTTAAACATTATAAAGCCACATGGCCTGTTACACCTTTAGTTGTTTATGATCCCGTGGCGATTGCTAGCAGTGGTGACTTACTGACAGAAGAAGATACTGTTAGTGCAATTAAAGAATGCTTAATGCCGCTGGTGGATGTGATCACCCCCAATACGCATGAAACGCAGTTATTCACAAGCGTGTATTTAATAGGCCCTAGCGCTGTAAAAGAGGCAGCAGCTAAACTACATAGTTGGGGCGCGAAAGCGGTGGTGATCAAAGGTGGTCATTGGGATTACCCAAGTGGATATTGCATTGATTACTGCAGTGAGGGGGAAAGCGAATACTGGCTTGGCAATGAAAAAGTTCAAACCCCACATAGTCATGGTACAGGGTGTAGTATGGCGTCGGTGATTGCTGCCTGTTTAGCAAAAGGTTACCCACTAAAAGATGCCTTTATTTTAGCAAAAGCGTATATCAATCAAGGTTTAAAAGCGGCTACTCGCTACGGTGAGGGGATTGGTCCTGTGGCACAAACGAGCTTTCCAGAAAATCTTGCCGATTACCCACAAGTAATAGAAGCGGGCAGTTGGCTGGGGGATGAACTTGATTTTGAACAACCGAATGAATTTACTATGGCGGCAGGCTTTGCAGAGTGTGAAAGCAAACAGCTTGGTTTGTATGCGGTGGTTGATACGCTTGACTGGCTAGAAAAGTGCTTGGCCCAAGGAGTTAAAACTGTACAGCTTAGAATGAAAAATGGCACTGATGAGGAGCTTGATCACGCAGTTGCCGCAGCTGTTACACTTGGTCAAAAGTATGATGGTAATGTGTACATCAACGATCATTGGCAATTAGCCATTAAGCATGGCGCTTATGGTGTACACTTAGGGCAAGAAGACTTACTGAAGGCTAACCTAGTTGCCATTAAAGAGTCCGGTATGCGATTAGGACTGTCAACTCACGGTTTTTATGAAATGCTACGCGCTCATAATTACCGCCCGAGTTATATGGCGTTTGGCGCTATTTACCCCACCACCACCAAAGATATGACAGGGCAAATACAAGGGCTTGAAAAGTTAAAACACTTTGTGCCGTTAATGCAAGATTATCCAACCGTCGCCATTGGTGGTATTGATTTAGCACGTGCCAGTGACGTTGCGGCAACCGGGGTTGGTAGTGTGGCTGTAGTGAGAGCGATTACCGAATCTACTGATTATCAGCAAGCTATAGCCGATTTACAAAGTATTATTGGTCATGAATAATGATTGAGTTATCAGACAAAGAGCAGCTGCGTTACAGCCGCCATTTAATGCTCAAAGAAGTAGGGCTGGAAGGGCAGTTAAAATTAAAAGCAGCCCATATAGTGGTTGTAGGCGCAGGTGGCCTAGGCAGTCCTGCGTTACTGTATTTAGCTGCTGCTGGTGTTGGCGAGTTAACCTTGTTAGATGACGATAAAGTTGAGCTTTCGAACTTACAGCGCCAAGTGCTCTATAAGGTAAATCACTTAGGACAAGACAAGGTCAGCGCTGCGGGTAAAGTGTTAAGTAGCTTAAATAATCAAATAAAAATTAATACAATTAGTACTAAACTCAGTGCTGATAATGCCCAGCAAGTATTCTCTGGCGCGACTTTAGTACTTGATTGCAGTGATAACTTTAGCACGCGTTATGTGGTGAATCGGCAATGCTTGGCACTAGGGATCCCGCTTGTGTCAGGGGCGGCTATAGCGAGCGAAGGTCAGTTGATGTGTTTTGATTTTCGCCAGCCACAAAGCCCTTGTTACGGCTGTTTATTTGGAGCACAACCCCAAGAGCAAACGCTCAATTGCAGTAATTCAGGGGTATTAAGCCCGCTATTAGGGGTAATCGGTTCAATGCAGGCACTATTAGCAGTTAATATTGTGCTTGCTCATCATCAAGGTAGTCAGTTTATTCGTTTTGATGGATTAAGTTTAGCGCAGCAGCAGTTTAAATTAAGCAAAGCGCCCCAGTGTACGGAATGTGGTGGGGAACTGGCTTGATATAATAAAACGCGGCATGACAGGATCAGCCGCGTTTTTATTGAAAAATTAATTAATCATCAATCTCAGCGAAGGGTGTGCCCATACGGGTTATAGTGCCAGGTTTTTGATCATCAAAAATGTCTGCTTTATCTGCTCCCCAAGCTAAAATAACCGTTGAGCCTAATTTAAAGCGGCCCATTTCTTCACCTTTTTTCAAGGTAATGGCGTTGTCACCTGTGGTTGGGTAGTTCCAGCTAAATACATCTTTACCTGCGGGTGGTGTCACTGTGCCAGCCCAAACAGTCTCAATGCTAGCAACAATAGTCGCTCCTACTAATACCATAGCAAGCGGGCCAATTTCAGTATCAAATATAGCTACTACGCGTTCATTACGTGCAAATAAGTTTGGTACATTTTGTGCGGTAAGTGGGTTTACTGAGAATAAATCACCCGGTACATAAATCATTTTGCTTAATGTGCCGTCAATAGGCATATGAATACGGTGATAGTCCTTTGGGGCCAAATAAATAGTTGCAAAGTCACCTCCTAAAAATGGTGCTGTATCTTGCTCTGAGCCACCTAGTAGTGCTTGCAAGCTGTAATCATGGCCTTTAGCTTGGATCAGTTGACCTTCAACAATCGGCCCTAGTTGGCTGATCGCCCCATCGACAGGGTGAGCAATGATATCACTCTCTGTTGCTAATGGGCGCACACCGTCTTTTAACGGGCGAGTAAAAAATTCATTAAAGGTTTTATAGTGAGCAGGATCGCTATATTGCGCTTCGCTCATATCAATTTTGTATTGTTTAATAAATAGCTTGATCAAGGTAGTGGTAAGTGCGCCAGCTTTCGCTGCGGCTAATTTACCCACCATGCGCGATACAAAGTGTTTTGGCATTGCATATTGCATTGCTATTTTGAACTTATCTAAACTCACTGATTTCTTCCTAATTTATACGCGCGGAGCGCGAGCTCCGGCACGGCCATCGGCCATTGTTTCTAAAATTCTGTGGTAACTATCAAAACGTAACTGCGAAATATCACCTTCATCTACTGCTTGACGAATTATACAACCTGGATCGTTTAAATGCTTGCAGTCTCGAAAACGACAGCCACCGATGAATTCACGAAATTCTTTAAAGCACCATGTAACACGTTCTACATCTAAGTGCCATAAACCAAACTCACGAATGCCTGGCGAGTCAATTAAATTACCGCCAGAAGGGAGGTGGTGTAATCGTGATACTGTCGTAGTGTGTTGACCAAGACCGCTGTTTTCAGAGACTTCTTTGGTGAGTATTTCAGCATCAGGTAAAACAGTATTCACTAAGGTTGATTTACCTACGCCACTTTGACCAACAAAAATACTGTTTTTATCAACTAACGTTTCTTTTAGTGCGTCAATGCCATAACCACTTTTATTACTCACTAAAAAAACTTGATAACCAAGGCCACGGTAAATATCGAGTACTTGGTTGATTTCTGCTAAGCCTTGCTCGTCAATTAAGTCTATTTTATTAAGCACTAAAATAGGCTCTATGCCCATGTCTTCACACGCGATTAAATACCGGTCGATAATACTTGGGGTAAACTCGGGTAATACTGCTGACACCATCAATATTTGGTCAATGTTGGCTGCTATGACTTTTACACCGTCGTAAAAATCAGGGCGAGTTAATTGCGAACGGCGTTCATGCATCGCTTCAATTACACCAGCTAAATCACCTTCGCTGACTTTAGCACGACGAAATTGTACTTCGTCACCACAAACAATGCCTTTTACGGTGCGGCGAATATTACAGCGTAGTACATCGCCGGCATCGGTTTCAATGTCTGCATGTTGGCCAAACCGGCTGATCACCACGGCATTTTCTGCAGGGCCTAAATTGTCCGTTTGCCATTGGTTTGATGCACCTTGGGCAGTGCCTGCATCGGCATTCGACAAGCGCTTTTGGTGATTGGCCTTGATCCGACGGGATTGGCCTTTACTTAATTTCTTCTGTTTTGCCACTTTTGGCCTATAACTTGGTTAAATGTCGTGCTTTTTGAAAAAAAAGCTTTAGGTCGACTGATGATACTAATATGATATAACTAAATGCGTTGGATCTAAAGGAAAGTACCGCTTAGGTAATTATGTCTTTTCATAAATCAAATCTTATCTGGCTCGACCTTGAAATGACAGGTCTTGAACCAGCCACAGATAAAATACTCGAAATAGCCACTGTTGTCACCGACAGTGAGTTAAACATTTTGGCTGAAGGGCCAACTATTGCTATTCATCAAAGCGATGAGTTACTTGATGGCATGGATGAATGGTGTACCACTCAACATGGTCAATCTGGCTTAACAGCACGTTGTAAAGCAAGTACATTTACAGAGCAAGATGCTGTAGAGCAAACCTTAGCATTTTTAAAGCAATGGGTTCCTGCTGGCGCGTCACCTATGTGTGGAAACTCTATTGGTCAAGACAGACGCTTTATGAATAAGTATATGCGCGAATTGGAAGATTACTTCCATTACCGTAACTTAGACGTGAGCACCATTAAAGAGCTTGCACGACGCTGGAAACCAGAGGTGTTAGCGCAAGTGAACAAAAAAGGCTCACACCTTGCTTTGGACGACATTAAAGATTCGATCATGGAATTAAAAGTCTACCAAGAAAAATTCTTTAATTTGTAAAAAACACTTGCAAACACATTGAAATATTGTAGAATCCTGCCCCGCTTAAGACGATAACCCCCGCGGGGTTAGTGTGTTTGAGTGCAGGTTAAAGGAACGAGGTTTAATATTGGTAGAACCTAAAACCTGAATATGATGCGGCACTAGCTC
>NZ_PNDT01000082.1:0-242 GCF_005886375.1 Pseudoalteromonas sp. S1727 | reverse complement strand
ATGGCAAAAGCAAAGTTTGAACGCGTAAAACCGCACGTAAACGTAGGTACAATCGGCCACGTTGACCACGGTAAAACAACCCTAACTGCAGCAATCACTAACGTACTTGCAAAAGTATACGGCGGTGTTGCTAAAGATTTCGCATCAATCGATAACGCTCCAGAAGAGCGTGAGCGTGGTATCACAATCTCAACTTCACACGTTGAGTACGATACACCTACTCGTCACTACGCACACGTAGA
>NZ_PNDT01000081.1:0-38361 GCF_005886375.1 Pseudoalteromonas sp. S1727 | reverse complement strand
GCATAAATAAAACAGATCAGTAACCTCAAACTTCAGTGCTTTTTTCGGCTAAACCCGATCTTCAGGCATAAAAAAGCGCGATGTGTTATAAATCGCGCTTTTGCTCACTTACAAACTTTCTTAACGAGCCAACTTTAATCTACTTCCAACTTCTCATTTTATGGCCTTTAAGCGCATAAAATAAGATGAAGATATAACTTGGCAGCATCACCGTATATGCACCTTGAGCACCTAAACCAGCTACGTTACCTAGGCCAATTAATAATGGGCCTAACGCACCACCTGCAATACCCATGATTAATAAACCAGAAGCAGTACCAGTTAAGCGACCTAAGCCAGCTAGGGCTAAGGGCCAAATTGCCGGCCACATCATAGCATTAGCAAAACCAAGTAATGCGATGCATAAAAGCGGGTCTGGTAGTTCAGGGCCACCAAATGGTACTAACAACAGGTTTGCTATAACAAACGAATCATTACTTCCCATAACCACTGCAAACACCGTAACTATACCCGCGATGCCTGACATTGTAAGCGCACTTTGCTGCGACATAAAACGAGGAATAAGTGCAATACCGATGGCATAACCAATCAGCATACACGCCATGGTATATGAGGTCATCACTGAGTAATCAGCAATACCAATTTGCAGCGCATAAGAGCCAATGGTATCTGCTGAAATAACTTCAACTGCAACATATAGCGCAATTGCCACTACCCCCAACACTAAGTGAGGATGTTGTAATGCTTCTTTTATTTCACCTTTACTATTACCTTCAGACTCTTCAAACACTAAATCTGGCAGTGGCACAAGTTTGGCAAAGGCTGCAAATAAGAAAATCAATCCTGCAATCAGCACATAAGGCATTACTAAGCTATCTGCCATGATATCTTTTTGCTGTTGCGAAAGTTGGCCGCTACCATCAACCACGCCAGTAACAACTACCGCAGCAAAAATAACAGGAACAATAACCCCAGCAAATTTATTCAATAAACCTACAATACAAACCCTTACCGCAGCTGATTTTTCAGGGCCAATTTTAACTACATACGGATTTACCGCTGTTTGCAGGATTGTTTGGCCAACACCTATCATTAGCTGTGCGAATAAAAATATTTCAATCATCTGCATTTTAGCGGCAGGAATATACATCAAGGCAGAAGCGGCCATCACAGCACAACCAATTGCCATACCATTTTTATAGCCCACTCGCTTGATCAACATCGCTGAAGGAATGCCTGCAACTGTAACCGCGATGTAAAATGAAGAAATAATAAACGATGCTTGCAGTGGTGATAACACCAGCATTTGTTGTAAAAATGGCGTAATGGCACCATTTAGCCAAGTTATACACCCTAAAATAAAAAACATTGACCCTGCCAATGTCATCGGTAGCCAAATACTATGTTTAGTATTTGCTTCACATTCGACGGTTGCTTCCATAGTTTTATCTCAACAGTTTATTTTAATTAATTATTTTAGTATTTGTGCGAAAATTCTTTAACGGTACAGCAATACTAAAACCATTTTTATTACATAAAATTAATCATACACCAACAAAAATGACAGCGCTATCATTTAAATTTAAATGTGAAAAAGCCGTACGCTTACCTTTCGCACGGCTTTATAGATTGAGTGTATTGATTAATCTACTTTGAGTGCACGCCCCTTGCGCAAACCATTAACTGATATAGCGCGCACTTGTTGCACCAAGGCAGGTTTATTCGCTGCATTATACAAAAGCCAATTACCTACACTATTTTGATACTCAATAGTAAGCCCTGGATACGGCACAAATGCGTCTACACCATTATTAGTAACTCGTGCCGCGACACTTGGTAGGCGGTAAAAACGGCCAACGTGTTCCAACTTCGCTAACTCTTTAAACCCCACCAGTGCAGCAAAACGTTGCCAATCAGCCTCTTTTTGTTGCTGTAAATCAACATTAAAATAATCGCTATGTTGATCATATTTAGTACCCTGTTTATTATATTCGAGTTCCCACGGTGCTTTATGCCAAGCACGTTCTGCCAATGCTAATAATCTTGGGTAGAGCATATATTCTGCTTGCTGATCACTGCGAATTAGCTCTGACCACAAATGCCCTTGCAAACCTATAAAAGGCTTTGTGCGTATCGTTTTACGATCATCAGCACTGTAATGATGATTTCTTACCGAGCGCCAAATTTCAGCATGTGCTGGTAAGTTGTCTGGCATAAATGAGAACACTTTTTGACTATCAATAGCGCGGCTAGCCCAATGATTTCCGGGCTCCTGTGGGTGTGACTGATAAGGAAAATCAAAGTAAGTAACATCCGGGCTTGATAGCACTACATCCCAACCTTGATTAGCATGACGATGAGCCACTTCGTGGCCACTTTCACTAAGTGTTGCCCAAGCATTTGATTGCACATTGTTAGGCATATTGGCAAGTTCCACATCACTCATACCATCACTCCAGCCAGCTACTTTTAAACCTTTACTAGCAACCAGAGCGCTTATTTTTTCAATAAAGTAACCATTAAATGAGTGCAAGGTAGGTTGTTGTGCTTGTAATGCTTTACAGCTGGGCGAATCAAGCCAAGCACCAGCGGTTTCATCTGCGCCAATATGGTAAGTCTTAAACGGCACACCTGCTTTAATATGTAATGTGTTAACTTCATTAAGGACTTTATCAATAAATTGGTACGTTGAATCTAAACACACATTCAAGGTGTTATCGTTATAGTGTTGTATTGAACTATATCGTGTTTTATCTTCAGGCTCTCTCAGCCTATACTTGGCCGCTGCTACGTTATTTCCTTGTGCAGTCAAACGATTAAAGCGCGCCTCCATGGCAACAATCGCTGCTCGTGAGTGACCAGGCATATCAAAAGATGGGATCACTTCAATAAAATGCGCTTGTGCATACTTCAGTATTTCAATGTAATCAGCTTGGCTATAGTAGCCATTTACCGCCGAGGAACTATCCAGCCCCGCGCCTAGCTGCGGCAATAAGCATTGTTGCTCGGTTAAGTCTAAACAACGCTTAGCCCCTACATCGGTCAGCTCTGGCAAATCATTAATCGCTAATCGCCAACCTTCGTCATCGGCTAAATGTAGGTGTAGTTTATTGAGTTTATACGCTGCCATTTGCTCTATGGTATTTAAAATAAATGCTTTAGAGCGAAAGTTTCGCGCTACATCAATATGCATGCCTCTAAATGAGTAACGAGGTGCATCTGTTATGCTTAGCGCAGGAATTGTTAGATCATCAACACTAATGAGCCCTGCAAGGCTTTGCAATGCGTAAAACGCCCCGCTGTCAGTATTCGCTTTAATGGTAATTTTTTGATCTTTTATCTGTAATTCGTAGGCTTCACTGTGCGGGGAGCTTAAACCTAAGCTGATAGAGGTCGTAATTCCTAACTCATTTTGCTTTACTCCCAATTGCGCTAAGCGCCCAAACGCCGCACTGAGTTTTAGTTGCTGTTCATCAAGCCCGATGACGTTAATGCCTTGGCTTAAGTTAACTCCATCACCACTGAGTTTTTGCAAGGACATAGGCTTAGGGATCAGACTAAGCGGCGCCTGTGGTAATGTTGGCCGAGATTCATTTTCGTATAAATACGCTGCGCCCATCCACGGCGTAGCATCCTCTTTACTGATCTGTAATTGATCGAGTGTTAAAAACTCAGCCAAATAAGGTTGTAACTCTAACTGAGTTTGTGGATCTATACTGGTTTTGGTACTGTTGATCACACGACTCGTAAGCCCTTTACTGGCTAATAAGTAATTAGGCATAAATTCAGAACGAGTAATTTGCGAATCTTGTGTATAAAACTCAATACTGATGGGTTGATCTGCTGTGAAACCAGAAAATACAGCGGTTGGTTTTAGCTGGTGTAAATCACCATTGATATGAGTAATACTAAATTGGCTCGAATCAGTGTGATAAATTGGCATTAACTGACTGAAATAAATCGACCACTGATTGCTGTTAATTTCAACGGGTGTACTAAAGGTTAACCGCGATAAATAACAGCTAGCATAAGGCTCTGGGCACTTTTCGGGCTTTGCCGATATCAGTTCATACTGAACTGATAACTGCTGTGCAAATGTATCAAGCGTGTCTTGGCTCAGTGATGTAGCCATAGCAGTCGTAGAGCTAAGGCTACCAATAAGCAGTAAAAAGCTACGCATAATTAGCTCCTAATTGTTGTTTATAATTGATTTCATTAACAAATAAAGCATAACCACCTAGTAATGGTGCATCATCACCAAGTGTGCTGACGCGAATATCTAAAGCGTGAAAAATAATTGGGTTAACTAACTTAGCTAACTGGCCTCGCAAACTCGGTAAGAAGTAAGCTGACGCTTTTGCAACAGAGCCCCCTAAGGTAATAACATCTGGATCAAAGGCTAAAATCACTTGGTTTATTGCATGCGCTAAGTGTTTACCAAACTCTGAAAACTGTGCTTGCGCGTCTACATCATTGGCAAGAGCACGCTCATAAAGCAGCTTTCCCGTTGTGCCTTGCTCAATAAAAAACTGCCCAGAGGTATAGTTTTCAATGATCCCGTTTCGATAAGCAAAACTGCCAAATTCACCCGCTGCAGAGTGCTTCCCTGTATAAAGTTGACCATTTAGTACCACCCCTGCCCCCAACCCTGTGCCCAAACAAATGCCAATTAAATTTGTATCGGCATTAAAGCGCCCTTGGCTGAATTCCCCCATCGCAAAGCAGTTGGCGTCGTTATGAACCAGTACCGGCAAGTTAAAATACTCTCTAAGTAGTGGCTTGAGTTGCACGTTTTTCCAATCTGGAATATTAACGGTTTCGATCACCTCCCCAGTTTCCATCAATACCATACTGGGGACGCCGATAACGATGCCCTGACAACTACTATCAATAACTTGCTCAATAATTTTGCACAAAAATTCATTCATTTGTGCTTTGCTTGCATTACTATCAACATCAAAATAACGTTTTTCAATTACACCAACAGCCGTGACTTTTGCTACCAGTGCTTTTGTGCCGCCCAAGTCGACACAGAGTAAAGTTTGTGACATTACAGCCCCTGTCTATTTTAATGTGTATGTGGTTGAATTTTTTTGTTGCTTGATACTTTTCGAGCAAACTTAAAGGTATGATTTTTCACAAGTGGTGCAGCCCAAATACCAACACTAAAGATATAGCCAAGGGGTAACAGCAAAATCAGTAATGAGAGCTGTAAACTACCACTGAGTTCACTAAGCCCGCCAACAATTGGGGAGGCAAATGCGCCACCAACGATACCTGTACATAAAATGCCTGATACAGCACCATGATTTTGCGACACTGAGTTTAATGCCAATGAAAAAATCACTGACCACATAATTGATAAAAAGAAGCCAACACACGGGAAAGCTAACAGTGCAATTGATGTACTACCAAATAATCCACATAGTAAACTTAGCCCTGCGCCTATGCTAAAGCCCAGCAATACCGTTTTTGCATCGAATAACTTAAGTAACACAATGCCTAATAAGCAGCCTAAAGTCAGTGCTAACCAAAACTGGCTAACCACCTGTGCACCTTGCACTGAGGGATCAATTTGATGATAACGTTGTAAAAATACCGATATAGAATTTGCAACCCCTTGCTCTAGTGCAACATAGGCGACAATCGCAAAGAAAAACTTAAGTACTGTGCTATCGGTTAATAAAGCAATACTTTGCTTAATAGAGACCGGCTTGTTGATAGCTGTATTTTCAAGCCTCTTTATCGGTGCAATGGCCACTGTGATTAACATGATTAGACAAATCACGGCAAAAATCACATACATACTCAACCAACTCATATTCGTTGGCACTAAGTGCATTAATTGGCTGGAAAATGATGAGCTAGACTGAGTTATCGCGCTGTAAACTAACGGTGAAAGTGCCGCAGCTGCGCCAAACATCAACTGAGCAGCAACCGAAAATACCGCAAAATGTTTAGATCCGCCACCCGCTCTCAATAATGGATTAATCGCGACCTGCAAAAATGCCATTGCAGTGCCAATTAAAAAAAGTGCCGCCATCGCGACCAAAAATACCGGTAACCACACAAACAATACACAGCCTATAAAGGCGATTGTGAACGCGATTAACATGACTTTTCTCTCGCCTATGCGCTGTACTAATAATCCCGCAGGAATAGACATCACGCCATAAGCTATAAAAAAGGCAAACGGAAATAATCCTGCTAAAGTTAAACCAATTTTATAGCTATCAATAAGTGCCGGAAAAATCGGCGCTAATAAGTTTGTTATAAACGAAATAACAAAAAAAGTGCACAGTACCAGTGCAACGATAAAATAATGTGGCTTCATTGTTGTTCTACCTAAAATTATAAGCACAGTGGTGATCTCAAATGGTTTGTGGGCATACAAACAAAATGATTCAAAGGGGTGTGATCACCACTCTAAATGGAGTATTTAGTCTGCACCTTGAATAATTTTTATGCGGCACTTATCTATGAAGTTATGATACTTTTCAACTATCGTTAGGGAGTTGATGAATTATCACGCTAATACTAAAGGCGGATACCTAACGCTTGACCACTCTGCTAAAAGCTGTTTTTATCTTCAAAATAATAATAATAAGGAGAGAAAAATGCGGGCTATGTGTGAAAAAGTCATTCCTAATACCAATTCATCATGGCGGTATTGTAAGTATACAATTGATTTTATTCCATTTAATTGGCATTACCATCCTGAGTTTGAAATTTGCTTAACACTTAACAGCCGCGGCGTTTGTCATATTGGTGACTATATAGCACCTTATGCAGAATTAGATTTAGTAATTTTAGGACCTGACTTACCGCATACTTGGCAATCATCCGCTAATCACGATGACAGCCCTCAAGTTGTACATGTAGCGCAAATACCAAAGAAATGGCTCCAACAACAAGTAGCAAGTCACCCTGAATTTGCAGTCTTAGAACCAATGCTTATTACCGCATTTAGAGGTTTAAAGTTTTCCTTATCCACTGCAGTTAAAGCGAAAGCTATTTTTGAGCAGATTGAGCAAGCAGAGCCGCTTGAACAGTATTTGGGGTTGTTTAAACTATTGTACTTATTAAGCAAAGACAGTGAAGCACGCACACTATCGAGCTCAACATTTAACTATTTAGATAAGAGTGACCCAGCACGGGATAAATTTGAGAAGGTGGTTGAATATATTTACCAGCATTACACTGAATCGCTCAGCGCTGAACAGCTCGCTACGATGGCACATATGAGCACTAACCATTTTCATCGCTTTTTTAAAAAGCGCATGGAACGCACATTAACTGAATTTATTAATCAGTTGAGGATCGGCAAAGCCTGTAAAGAATTGATCAACACTAATCGCGCTATTACCGCCATTAGTGATCAGTGTGGATTTAAGAACATTTCTAACTTTAATCGGCGCTTTCTCGCTCTAAAAGGTTCAACTCCTTCGCAATTTAGAAAACGCCTACGGCAAAAATCTCTTGTATAAACAGCTAGTTTTACTATTTCCCTAGCGCTTGTTTTGCAAACAGCTGCTTAATTGGGGCAACATTATCAACCATAGTTAAACCTACGCCACGGACGAATTTTTTAAGTGGGTTAGTACCTGCAAACAGCTCTTTTAAGCCTTGCATCATGGCTATGTGTTTTTGTGCATCTAGTTTACGGGTACGTTCGTAATCTCGCAATAACCGCTCATTGGCAAACTCGCCTTGTTGCGAGCTTAACAACTCAATTAAATAGGCGGCATCTTTAAGGCCTAAGTTCATGCCTAACCCTGCCAAAGGGTGAATGGTGTGTGCCGCATCGCCTATTAACACCACTTTGCCCTCTACCCATTTTTGTGCGTAACGCATTTTAAGCGGGAATGCTGCACGTTCACTTTGTACTTCGCATAAGCCACATTGGCCATCAAGGGCCGCCATAACCGCTTTATTAAAATCTGCATTGTCCATTGCCAATAACTGCTGACAATGCTCAGGACTCGTTGACCACACAATTGAGTGAGTGTTGCTATCAGGCAATGGTAAAAATGCTAATGGCCCGCTAGGTAGAAACACTTGGCGAGCGGTGTAGTTATGGGGCTCTGCTGTTTTTACCGTTGCGACAATGGCGTTATGATCATAGTCTTTAAAAGTGATTGGCAAGTTAAACTGTTTGCGAATTGCTGAATTTGCACCATCGGCCGCCACCAGCAATTTGGCAATAACAGGTTCGCCAGAGTCAAGTGTTATAAATACGTCACTATCGCTTTGGTGAATTTGTTGATAGCGTGTAGCAAACATCAGTGTTGCGTGACTATAGTTTTCGAGCTCTTTGATCAACGCATAACGAATAATATCGTTTTCAACAATATGACCTAACTGAGGTAAATCTAATTCAGCACTATTAAACGCTATTTTTCCAAAACTGTCTTGATCACGTACATCCATATGCGTGTACGCACATGCTCGCTGAGCGATAATTTCAGGCCATACATTGAGTGATTCAAGTAACGCTTGGCTAGCTAAGCTCAATGCACTCACTCGCAGAGCATAATCAGCCTCAGGTAACATTTGCTTTGCTGCTGCATCAATAACCACCACGCTGATATTTGCTTTAGCCAATCCTAGCGCGAGAGTTAAGCCAACGCAGCCGCCACCCACAACACATACTTGCGCTTGTTTCATAGTCGTTTACCTTGTTTAACTTGCCCCATTAATTGCTTGGCCAGTGGGGTTTTTAATGAAGAACATAAATCCATTGAGAATAAACCGCAACTACGCCCTAAAGCGAGTAATCGCGAGCTATTTGAAAATAATCGAACTAGCCCATCGGTCAAGGTCATCACTGTACTTATATCTTGGCTGCGTTGTTTGGCGTAATCGCGGGTAAACGCATAACTCCCCAGCGGCTGTTTGCTTTTAACAAGGTCACACAATACTTGTACATCGCGCAGGCCTAAGTTAAACCCTTGTCCTGCAATGGGATGAATTGCATGTCCTGCATTACCGATCAACACAGTGCGATGCGCGATTAACGACTCGGCGCGACCATATACTAACGGATAGTTTGCCCGCATACCGACTTTAGTGAATTGCCCAGCTCGATAACCAAATGCCGTGTGTAGTGCTGTTAAAAACGCGTCGTCAGTGAGTGACATATGCTCACTCACTTGCTGCGGCTGCATACACCACACCAATGAGTAACGATTCTTGCTCATTGGCAACAGTGCCATTGGCCCCTGCTCCGTAAATCGCTCAAAAGCATGGTGGTGATGACCATCTGCAACTTCAATATTGGCGATGACTGCCCCTTGTGAATAAGCTTCGGTCGTAAAATTAAGGTTGGCTAATTGCCGTGTTGGCGATTGCGCACCATCGGCAATTACCACTAACGCGGCTTGAATTTGCTGCCCAGAGTTTAGAGTTATAGCGGCATAGTCTTGCTGGTAACTTAAACTTGCCACACTGTCGGGGCAAAAAAGCTCCGCCTTGGAGTGCGTTAGTAACTGGTGTAAAGAGCGGCCAAATGGATTAACCTCAACCACATAACCTAATGCCGATTGGTTAAATTCTTGGCAATCAATATGGGTTTTACCAAAATGGCCACGATCTGAAACCGTCACGTTCTTTATCGCAGTCGAGAAACTCGCTGTTGGGTTGAATAGATTAAGCTGTCGTAAAAATTGCACTGACTGCTGAGCAAGTGCAATACTGCGATCATCAAAACTGGGGTGGTGCTCAGCAGCAGGGTTATTCGCTTCAATAACCGCAATGCTCAGCGCTGGTGCTAATTTCGCTAAACTCAAGGCACAGCTCGCGCCAGCTAGACCACCACCTATAATGACTACATCAAACTGCTTTGCCACGTTTGCTCCTAGCCCTTGGCCATGTTCATAACGGCCTCTATCTCACTAATGCTTTTTGGCACACTAACAGTTAAATTCTCGTGGCCTTGCTCAGTCACTAATAGGTTATCCTCAATACGAATACCAATACCTTTATATTGCTCTGGCGCTTTGGCATCAAGGCTAATGTACAGCCCAGGCTCAATTGTCAGCACCATGCCAGGTGCAAATGGGCGCTCTTTTTCATCTTGTTTGTAGTCACCAACATCATGCACATCAAGGCCAAGCCAATGACCCAAGCCATGCATATAAAATGCCTTACAGGCTTGGTTATCAAGTAGCTCTTGTAATTCACCTTGTAAAATCCCTAAGTCCAGTAAGCCTTGAGTTAATACCGTCATCGCTAATTGGTTCGCCTTAGATAAGCTGCCACCGGGTTTAACTTCAGTAAATGCCGCTTCTTGCGCCGCTAAAACAATGTTATAAAGCTGCGCTTGAGGTTCACTAAACTTGCCATTAACTGGGAAGGTACGGGTAATATCAGCCGCGTAACCTTGTAGTTCAGCCCCTGAGTCAATCAATACTAAGTCACCCTCAGTGAGCACATCGCTGTTAGCGGTGTAATGCAATATATTGGCGTTATCGCCGCTACCAACAATAGTACCGTAAGCTGGATGACGAGCACCGTGCATTGCATAATGGTGATGAAGCTCTGCTTCTAATTGATATTCAGTAGCGCCAGCTTGAGCAAATTGCATCGCGCGAATATGGCCTTGCGCACTGATCTCGCATGCTTTGCGCATAATTGCTACTTCAGCTGCTGATTTAAACAAGCGCATTTCATGCACTAAGCCACGAATATCTTTAATGGTGTGCGGTGCTTTGTAGCCTTTTTTAGGCGCGCCACGCAGAGTATTTAATAACCCCCACACTTTGTCATCAAACTGCGGATAAGTGCCTTGTGCATAAAATAAAATCTGCTGGCCGTTCACCAAATTCAATAATTGTTCATCTAGCTCACTCAGTGCACAGGTTTGGTCGAATAAATACTCTGTTTTTGCTTTTTCAAAACCAATACGGCGACCATGCCAAATTTCAGCCAATTTATCTTTATTCAAACAAAACAGTGTACTGGGTGTTTCACTGCTTGGACAAAGAACCAATACAGCATCAGGTTCATTAAAACCCGTTAGATAATAAAAATCACTGTCTTGGCGAAATGCATACTCGGTATCACGGCTACGAGTCACTTCACTCGCACCAGCAATGATAGCCACGCTATTTGGATCCATCATCGCTAATAAACGTTCGCGGCGTGCTTTAAACTCTGCTTTATCAATACTCACTGTCGGCATACTCAACTCTGTTTTAGCAATTTAATGGAGTGTTTTTTTAGTGCTTTTTGCTGCTTGCTCTTGACCTAACTCTGCAAAACATAACAACGCCGAAACACGCACATATTCAACCACTTCATGCAGAGCTTGGCTGTCTTCTTCAGTTTCATCAAACATAGTGTCTAAGCGGGTAATTTCGCTAAAGTCGCTGATCACTTCTTTGACATCAGCCGACAGTGTGCCGTAATCTTTTTGTTTTAAACCAAAACCAAGCATAAATCCGGCCACCCACGAAACTAAGCCATTGGCTTGATCAATTAAGGTTTCATCATCGCTTGGTAAAAATAAATCAAATTGAAATTCTTCGTCGTTAAAACTGGCCACTACCTGCTTATAAATCACCGCAAAAAATTCTTTTAGGTCGTGGCTAAATGATTGACCATCATTAAATACATCGCTTAATAGTCCGAGGTACTCTTTGGCTTCAATATTCAAACCACAGGCGAGTAAGCCACTGATCACACCATGGGCTTCTGCAGGAGTGACAAAAATTTCGTTTTTCTCAAGTAATAATTGAGCTTGTTGGTAATCTGGTAATTCGTTCATGCTGGCATCTTTCGCTTGGCTAATTAAGTTAATGCTACCACTCGATAAATAGCAACTCCAATGAAAAGTATGATTGAGGTCAAAAAGCAATCCAAAAAGTAAATGCGCCGTTACCAGCGCCGAAAAACTACGCAAACAGTATAAGTTTTTTCAATTTGGGGTGTAAGGAATGGATTATGTCTTATATACTGAAGTTGTTCCCTAGGGTGTTGGAGCTTGGTTAAGTCCCTGAGCCGATAAATTTTATGTTAGGGTTTCTGTTCGTCTACTATTGTGCAAGCTCGGCATGTACCGAGAAGCCTACGGTAAACCGCAGATCCCCGCCCTGAAACCTTATGGTTTCAGGACTGACACCGAGTGCCGCATACTTGGGGAACACCTTCCTACCCTTTTAGATTATTCCTTTTTGTGCTTTATCCCGTTTAAAATAATGTGGCGCAAATGTGTTTAACAATGTAGCAAGCACTATCAACCCAGTCCCTGATATTTGCATCACACTCATTGACGTATCGAAAAACATTAATTGAAACACCATCGCAAAAATTAAATTTGTGTAGATCAACGGCGCCAGCTCTGAATTAGAATCAACTAAACGATACGCCTTAGAACGAAAGAACTGCGTGGATGCTGTCGACAACCCCAAAAATACCAATAAAAGTGGGATCCCTTGTTCAAAACTAACCAGCAACTCTAAGCTATGTTGATATTCATACTGACTTGTAAACATCAGCATCACGGGTAATACCAATAAACTCGCAATTGCAAAACACCAGCCATTGATCACCAACACGGGTAAGTCAATCTTACTGGCTTTAAATAATGCCACTTGCGAACAGCCATTTAAAAACCCCGCAGCTAAACCAATTAATAATTCCCAACGCCACGTTATCCCTTGCACGGTTAAATTTTGCATCGCGACACCAATGATCATCAACATTAAAGTCGGCATGACCAGCCAGCTAATTTTGGTTTTATAAAAAAACCGCTCTAATAACGGAATAAATAGCGGTCCTGTACTAAATAACACCACCGCTTCAATTAACGTCAAATGACTTAATGCCAGCATAAAACAACTTTGACAGCTGGCAATAAAAATAGCCCGTAGGGTAAATGCTCGCACCGCTGCTTTATCAGGCACAACCCAGTGACTGCATGCAGCGAAAATTAGCATTACTAAGGCAGGTAACAGTAAGCGTAGCATCACTAAAATAGCGTCACTAAAATGAACCGTTAAAAACTTTGACAACAAACCGTTCAACGCTAAAGTAAATGTGGACAACAGCATAAACATACTAGGCCGTAATATAGCAACCATAACACCCCCACCCTCAACCAAAAAATGCATTTTACATTGAGAATAATAAGCTTAAGATAAATATGGTCGCTAAAGTAGCGTGGAAGCAGAAAATTAAAAAGCGAGTAATAGTGTACAAACCTGTAAGTAAAACTTAATAAAGAGAAAGTATGGCTCATTCGATCCCATTAAAATCATTACACAGCTTTGTTGCCGTGGCGCAAACTGGCAGTATGGTGCTTGCCGCACAGCAACTACATATAAGTCATTCAGCGGTAAGCCAAGCAATAAAGTCACTTGAGTCACAACTCAATACACCGTTATTTAACCGAGTGGGTCGTCGTGTTGAATTAAACGATACAGGTAGGCGTTATTATCAGCGAGTACAGCCTGCTTTGCGCGAAATTATCGCCGCCAGTGATGAAGTTTCCAAAGCACAAGCCGATAATCATTTAACATTAAACATGGTTAATTCTATGGCGCTACATTGGTGGATACCCCGCGTTGCAGAGCTACAGGCCTATGCACCCGAGCTGGATGTGCGCTTATCTAATTTAGTTGGTGGGTTTAACCTAGATCATCAAGGGGTCGATGTTGCATTAATTCACGGTAATGCCAATGACTGGAGTAACTACGCGTGTGAAAAGTTAGGTGATGATGAACTCATTTTGGTATGCAGCCCACAGCTACTCGATACAACGCAATGCCTAAAAACCATACTGAGTAAGTACCCTGCTATTTTTGTTCAAAACCCGCGTCGGCATACCGATTGGCAAGTTTGGTGTGACGCCCAAAAACTCCCTTTACCACAGCAGCATAAAAACTTAACCTTCAATATATCAGTGCAAGCAACACAAGCGGCTATGCGCCAGTTAGGTATACTGGTTACCCATAAACAGTTTGTAAAAGATGATATTAAACATGGCATGCTGGTGCAAATAGGTGAACCTATTCTAAATCCTCATCAACAATTTCATTTTGCAAGCACAAAAGAAAAAGCAGAAAACACGAAGATACTGCAGCTCAAACAATGGCTTAAACTGCAATTTAATGATGGATAAAAATAGCAACTGAGACCAATTTAACCTTTGACTTTGAATGCACCAAGCACAATACACACTGCCCCGCCAACCATCGCGGCCCAAGCTTCAAGTGGTGTTTCGCCATTGAGAGTACGAGTTATTTGCGCACTCGCTGAGTCATAAATGTCATACCCCCAAAAAGCTAATGCAACACCAATACAGATCAGCGCAATACCAATTACTTTTTTCATTAGAATTCCTTTAAAACTCAGTGGTAAGAATATCTAAAAATACGCTATGGTATTGATTAAAGCAAAATTAAAGTAATGATCTGAGCAACAAACTCTATACAAACATTAATGGAGTTCACTCTTAATACTCCTTCAACCTCCCAATTAGTTGACTCACTTTCAATAATTAAACAGCATAAACATTCCCTGCATACAATATAAATACAGTTAAAACATAGCGTTACAATATAACAAAACATTGATATTGAATATTTTTCATCTTCGTTTGACCATCCCTATATCAGCAACAAGCCACTCTATTTGTACCTTATATTTATAAGTCTGCCCTATTTTTAATTGCACATATAAAAATAAAAAATCGGCACCTTTAATTGCTGCAAAATTTACGCATTGCTTATATAACAACCATTTGTATAATCGCCGCCCTAGGAAGCTAAACACTATTAAAAAGGACCCCTTATGAATGCTTATCTAAAGAAAACCGTTGCAACTATCTCTCTTGCGGCATCACTTGCTTTAACTGGCTGTGTATCAACAGAACTTAAAACAAACAACAAATATGAACTACCTGTAGAGTTTACAACCACAAACCCTGCAATGATTTTTCCGGTTTCACTGCATGGTGTACCAGGAAATGATACTGAAGTAGGTTTAGCAATCACAGCCGGTGTTGCTGGTAAATACGGCGCATCAGTTATTTCTGCGCAACAACTTTATAGTGTGGTGGGTAACCTTTCATGGACACTAGGTGAAAGTATCCGCCGTGGTGCGAATAAAGGTGATTACCAAATTAACTATTACGGTGAACAAATCGCAACTGATTTACAATACTCAATGGATAAGTTAACCAAAGCACTAAAAAGCTCAGGTGCAATCAAAGATAAAGACTTTTCTTTTGAAAACGTTATTGTACTTCACGTAGATAGCACGGGCGGTATTCCAGTACCAGGTGTAAGACGCGTTACAGCATTTGGCGGAATCATCAATGTGAAAAACCTAGAAGTTATTTCTTACATTGAAAAAGATCTGGTTTTAGGTAATGACCAAGATGCTATTTTGGCGCAAATGCCACTCGAGATGAATGCCATTGTTGAAGAACTGACTGGCAAGAAGTAATACTCAATGCCTTGTACGTAACCCCGTGCAAGGCATTAATGAATTGAAATTAAAAGAATAAATCCACAAGCAAAAAACTCCCCACAATATAAATCAAATTTATAGCAGCCCTTGCAAACCAAGGAAGTTGGGGGAAACTGAGTTTAAATTGCAGGCTTACCAGCGCACATCCACCCATTAAGATAAACCACGGCGTAAAGAAGTAAATAAACCGCCACTTAATAAGCATTACAGCCAAGTCATGCAGTGCCCCACTAACAGCAAACGTCACTAATACCGCACACCAATTAGGTAAAAAATCGGCTATTGGTTTCATCACGAAGCGCGATAAATAGTAGCTCCAAATTGGGTTCCAATAACGCCAAAAGACATAAAACGAAGGGGCCCCCAGCGAGCGCTCGAGCATATTACGCATTGAACCTGAGGCTCCCAGCGCCACACCTGTTCGTTTCTTAACATATTGCGACAACGAAATAGCGATACTCATTTTATGAGGCTTATTGAATAAAATAGCCAATCACTTGCCACTGCTCAGCTGATTTTTTTAGCGTCACCGTTTCAATAGAGTCCGCTTTATTTTCAAAATCAGTTTGAAACTCTAAAATGACATACTCACCATCAGGTAATTGTGGGATAGCAGTTAGCTCTTGACGACTGATACCTTGGCGGGATTGAACTTTACCAAGCGGAGCACGCACTTCCTCTAACTTAGATACCCAAAGCGCCTTAGGTACGTTTTCTTGAAAAAACACCCCCGCCTGTTGCCAACTATTTGCGTATTTTCCACTATCAACCACTTCTAACCAACTCGTAGCTGGAGCGATTTCTGTTGCAACATCAACAACCTTTAGCGTCTGTGCCCAAGTGAGTGTGCTTATAAATAAACATAGAACAACAATTATATTCTTCATTTCAAACTCCTTGTTTATGCAATCAATAAGTATTTAACTTACCTTTTTTTGAACCATAAATCACGACTTTATAGTTAAACTTACTTTCACATTTTACTTTTTACTTTACTGGTCGCGATACTGGTTGCTGGGTTGTCTGGCCAAAAGTGCTTGGGATATCGGCCCTTCATTTCTTTTTGCACATCGCGATAACTAGTTTGCCAAAAGCCAGCAAGATCTTGCGTAAGCTGTAATGGTCGCCTTGCTGGTGAAAGCAGCTCCATTAATAGGGCAAGCTTGCCTTGTGCGAGTAATGGCGTACTGGTCATGCCGTATACTTCTTGCATCCGCACACTGAGTTTTGCAGGGCCATCGAGTTGATATTCAATACGAATATTTGAGCCACTCGGCACTGTTAATCTAAGTGGCAATAACGCCTTTAAAGCTGATTGTTGCTGCCAGTCAAAGACATTTTGTAGTGCCTCGCAGTAATTAAACTTTTTAAGCTGATCAAGCGTTTTAATATCTTGTAGGTATGCCACAAGCCAGATATCGGCACTGTCAATGAGTGACTGCTCAGTAATGGCTGGGAACTGCTCTGGCAGTAATTTACTGGCTAAGCGCATGCGAATAAGTAACTGCTCACTCTCGCTTTGTTCATTGAAAATACTAAAACTATGCTTTTTAAACATGTTAAGCCATGCTTTAGCTCGTTCACTTTTATCAAGCTTTTGCTGACTCGGCTGACTGCTAAGAGTAATAGCCCCTAACTTTATTTCATCTTGGTGAATGAAACGCCCGGCTTTTTCGTCGAATTCACAACGGGTTTGCTGGTAAAACAAATGCCCAAGTTCGCTTTCAATTTCAGCTGGTGTAAATGCAACACCCGCAAACACCCGGCCTCCTTTGTGCCCACCCATACTGGCAATAGCGAGATAATCATCGTTATGCCAAAACTCTTCACTAAGCTCAGCGCCAGCACCATTTGCAAGTAAATAACCATTACCTCGTTTTTTCGCGAGCCTATCAGGGAATGCAAACGCGACCAGCAACGCTAAGTATTTGGTTTTTAGCTCTGCTACGGGGCTGAGTTTTAAGCGCTTTAACCAATAATTAAGTTGTTGTTTAAATATGGGATGTGGCCGAGCATGTTGGCTATGTAGCGCTAGATTCAGATCAGCTGCATGGCTAATGCGGCTTTCCAATAACGCCACTAAATACGCTGCTAAACTATACATCCCCGGCATGCTCGACTCTAATTGCTGCGCCTTAATAAGCATATGCGCTAAGCGAATGTCAGTACCAAAACCGAGCATCTGTGTACCAAGGGCAGTGAGCTTTTCTTTACCGTCGAGAGCTTCTAACATTTGGAGTAGTTTAGTTGCTTGCTGAACTTGTTGTTGTGCAGGTGGATCTAACAAGCGCAAATCACTTAGCTCAGCGCCCCAACACTTTGCCTCTAATAATAATTGGCTTATATCAGTGCTGACTATTTCTGGCGCATCATGACTATTACGTCGCTCAAAAGTTTGCACAGAGCCAAGCCGATATACTACTCCGGGCTCTACACGCCCAGCACGACCAGCCCTTTGTATTGCTGATGAACGAGAAATACTTTGCGTTATCAACTCAGTTACACCTGTTTTTAAATTAAAACTGGCAGTACGACGTTTGCCACTGTCAACTACAACTCGAATACCTTCAATGGTTAAACTTGTTTCAGCCACATTGGTAGTCAATACGATTTTTCGCTGCCCACTTTTTGCCGGTGCAATAGCAGCTTGCTGAGTCGCCTTATCTTGCTCACCGAATAAGGTGAACACCTGACAGTCTGTAGGTAATTCTGTGAGAGCTTGCTGTACACGATTTATTTCTCGCTGACCGGGTAAAAATACCAGTACACTCCCCACTTGTTCATTGACCGCCTGAGTGATTATTGCAGGTATTTGATCGAGCCAACGGCTTTCATCTTTTAATGGAATATACACTTCATCAATAGGAAAACTACGCCCACTTGACTCAATAATCGGGCAGTCAAAAAACTGCTGATAACGCTGCCCGTCAAGAGTTGCTGACATCAATAGAATAGTTAAATCATCACGTAGTGCAGCCTGTGATTCCAGCGCAAAAGCTAATGCAGTATCAGCGGCGAGTGAGCGCTCATGGAACTCATCAAAAATAAGTAAATCAACGCCAGTCAATTCAGGGTCGTTTTGTAGCATTCGCGTCAACATGCCTTCGGTGACAATTTCAAGGCGAGTATTAGCGCTGACTTTAGTTTCTTGTTTGATCCGTAAGCCAACACTTTGGCCAACATTTTCATTCTGGCAACTAGCTAAATAGTTGGCGATATTTCGTGCAGCAAGACGCCGTGGTTCAAGCATTACAATGCGTTGGAAATGCCCGTCACGCATTAGCTGCAATGGCAACCACGTTGACTTACCCGCTCCTGGCGGCGCTTGTAATAATGTCATCGGCTGAGTTTTTAGTTGGGAAACTAGCTGTGTATAAATATCTTCAACGGGTAGCACACGTTTTACCATTAATAACCATTTTGCTGATTATACCCAAACCACCTCAAGATACGTTAAAATTTCAGCTTTGCGGTAATATTACTATAGCTTTGTAGTTCACCGGCTAACAGATATTTACGATAATGCTTAACTACATCATCACTTTGCCAATGTGTTTTTTCTGTTGAAGGGGCTATACCAACCCATGCATTGCGTTGATTTTCCTTCGCTAAATACAATGCTCCATCCGCCAGTTCGATCACTTGTTCCCAGTTAAATAACTCCGGCATCGCAGCTATAAAAGGATAACTGGCAAACCCGACTGAACAAGTACACTGCAACGACTCATCATGGTTTAAAGTAAATTGATGATCTGCAACCGCGTTACGCACGCGATTTAGTGTATGTGCGGCTTCATTAAAGGTGAGATTATCCATTACTAATAAAAACTCTTCCCCGCCCCAGCGGATCAATAAGTCGCTATCACGGCTGTGTTGTTGCAGTATTTTTGAAAACTGCTCTAACACCTGATCGCCCGCCCCATGGCCATGACTATCGTTAATTTGCTTGAAATGATCTATATCTACCACTGCAAAAACTAAGTTTTGCAATTGCGCAGGCGGGAGTAAATGATTTGCTCGTGCTAATTTTGCTAGTTGCTGATTAATCACACTAAAAAAGTAGTGGCGATTATGTAACCCCGTTAAGCTATCTGTATAACTCATTGTTTTTAAAAGTTCATTACTTTTAGCAAGTGCATGAGTACGCTCAGCAACTTGTTGTTTTAGCGTTACTAAATAGCGCTGATTTTGCCAGCGCCAATAGATAAATGCCAAGCCGCACATAATCAAAATACCGGCTAATAACCAACGTTGTTGCTGTAAATGGTGGTTCTCTATTGTTTGCTGTTGCTGTAATAAACGTTGCTCTTTTAACGCGTTATCTTTACTCAAAAGCAATAATTGTTGATTTTGCGAATCAAATTTAAAATGAGCCTCTAGTTGTAATACCTTATTATTGCGTCGCTGTAAGCTTAATGCATCTTTGCTCAGCGAATATCGATTCAAATAACGATACGCCAACTTAAATTCTTTTTGCTGGCGATAAGCACTTGCCACCAAAAACTGTAATTGTGCCTGTTCTTCTAAAAAACGCGTATTATAACTATTTGCAAGCTGTGATAACGCGGTATGAATGGCCAACTTGAAATTACCTGCTTGCAAATAGCAATTAGCCAACGCCAAATAATATTGTAAACGAACACGTTCTTGTGACTTACTGATCTGGGTAGGATCAACGTTAGCTAACATCGTCTGTGCAGCTTGATAATCGCCAAGTTTAAGGAGGATCTGCGCGTGGTTGACCGCAACTTCATACATGGTGTCACCAATATTTGCTGTCACACTTTGCGCTTTATTGCTCGCTGCTAATGCTTGATGATAACTCCCCATTGCCAAGTAGATCTTACTTTGCCAAAGGTACATTAGTGTGGTGTATTCTGAATTATCACTTTTATAATAATCAATAGCATGGTGTATATACTGCTGCGCCAAACGAAAACGCTCTAGCTCCATTTCTAAATGTGCTAAATGTAAATAAGCCCAAGCCGTGTACTTTTTATTTCCTGCTGATTGCGCTAATTCCAGAGCATAATTATTAAGCTTTACACCTTCTTCAAATGCCCCATAACGGCGCTTGACCATGGCTTCAAATAAGTAACTTTCAACCTCAATTTCCAACGCCTGTTGCGATACAGCTAATTGCCGCAATTGGTGAATGTAACTCATAACATGCAGCATGTTATCGGCATCAATATCGGCTTTAAACTTAGTGTAATAGTGCTCTAATTGCTGTTTATCTTGCGCTGTCGTATTTGCAAAAAGTTCACCACCATACATCAGAAGTACGAATAAAAATATGCTTTGAAAATTTATCATTGCTTAGTAACTATCATTTGCTGATTTACTACTTGCCAATCTTTAACCTGCTGATTGATAAACCCTGATTGCTGAAATGCCTTATTGATGATGCCGCGTTGTCGCAAAACGTTTAAACCTGTAAACAGTGCTTGAGCAACCTCTTTACCCTGCGGATGATTTTTACTAACAACAAAGTGCCGAGTATCAGGTAATACGACTTTTACGTTTTTAATTGGTGTAAATAAGTGCCCTTCATAGTTTAAATCCAAGTTCGCACCGACACTAAAATTAATCATCATTGCATCAACCACGTTCGCTTTAACCATAGCTAACATCTCCTCCCACGGACCAATATAGCTAATTGCACTCATCGGAGTGTTAATGAGCGCCCGCCAATCAACATGCCAACGCGGGTTGACCACCACAGTTAGCTTATTGAGTTGTGATAATTGTAATTGTTGCGCCTGCAAGTTATCAGCAGAGACATATAAGCCCGCTTCATATTGGCCAAACTCAATAACAGCATCACTCACATAAAGCGAGCCTCGGTAATTTAAGATGTCTTCATGCCACATACTGCGCGCCAGCATTAAACTAGTCCCATCAATTAAGGCATCAAACTCAGTATTCGCAGCCCAAGGTTGCGCCCGAAACTCAACAGGCCGAGTTTCACCTCCTAAATAAAGCGCTTGTTGCAGTAAAATCATTTCCACAATTTCAAGATGAGAACCATCCGTATTGGCTGTAAAGTCAGTAATACTGAGTACATCGCGACCATTTAAAAAAGCGCTATAACGCTCACTAAAATTTTCATTACTTAGGATATCAATAACCAATGCTGGCTTTGCAGCTACACTACTACTAAACAACATAAACAAATAAAAAACATACTTCATAGGAAAGCCCTGAAAATAAAAAGTCATTGCACCTACAGGCCACAGTGACTAATTATACAGCAACAACGCACAAACTGTTAACCTGCGTTAAATTATGTAATCGGCCATCTATTACAGTTGCCCGTATTTACCACCGGTAGCAAATACAGCTAGAATCGACTTAACACTAATTAATTTGGGTAGGACTAAATGAAAATTGCATTAATGAATGAATTCAGTCAAGCGGCTAAAAATCCAATCGTACTTGAGCAATTAAATAGCGTTGCACAGGCGCAAGGTCATCAAGTTTTTAATGTTGGAATGGATGGCGATAACGACCACAGGTTGACTTATATCCACCTTGGTATAATCGCCAGCTTATTATTAAATTCTAAAGCAGTAGACTTTGTTGTGACAGGTTGTGGTACAGGTCAAGGAGCGCTAATGGCGAGCAATGCATTTGCGGGTGTCAACTGTGGATACTGTATTGACCCATCTGATGCTTATCTATTTGCACAAATAAACAATGGTAATGCCCTTGCTTTACCATATGCCAAAGGATTTGGTTGGGGTGCTGAGTTAAATATTAAATATATTTTTGAAAAAGCCTTTACCGGTGAAAAAGGCCAAGGTTACCCAGCTGAGCGTAAAGAGTCACAAGTGACTAATGCGGGGATCTTAAATCAATTAAAAACAGATGTCGCTAAAGATTACTTAAGTGCACTTGAAGCCATTGACCCAGAGCTGATCAAACAAGCCATTGGCGGTCCACGTTTTCAAAAGTGTTTTTTCGCACATTGCCAAGACGACGCAATTGCGGCATTTGTAAAAGCGCGTATTTAACGTCGCAATAATTACACACTTTGCAGTAACTATTGAACATCGTTTATCTCGGCCCACTTCACTTTAAATCATAATAACTTGATTTAACTTAAAAAATAGATGTTTACTAATTTGGTATAGCGTTTGCAATTTACTAATTGAACAAATCACTTATCTATACAAGGAGTAAATTATGAATAGCGATCGTATCGAAGGTAATTGGAAAGAACTGAAAGGTAAAGCGCAACGTAAATGGGGCGACCTTACCAACGATGATTTAGATAAAATCGAAGGTAGCCGTAAAGAGCTTGTTGGCAAAATTCAGCAAGCATACGGAAAATCGAAAGAAGAAGCTGAGCGCGAAGTGAGTGATTTTGAAAAAAGTCACTAACCTAAAAGCCAACTAAACGCTTTGATAAGAACCGCCAGTTGGCGGTTTTTTATTATCTGCGAATAAATTTTTATTTAGTCATGATCACATCTTCAGATAACAACAATTCATCGTCTTTGTATACTTCAAGCCTGCCCGGTGGTGAGTTCTCGCAACCAATAACCGATACCTGTAACACGTACCTGTAACGGCCATTTTTAAAGGTGTAGCTATGATTACCGCCACTGCCTTCAAAATTCATCTCACCATTAAATAACACACTATCTGGTTTATCACTGGTTTTTTTATCAATGTGCCACGATGCATACCGATAATTATTATCCCCTAAATCATCAATACGCATACGGTATTTAGTCGTCTGCCACTTTAATACTGGTTTATCAAAGTTATTAAGGCTTGGATGCAGCGCTTGCTTATCAGCTGCTATTAAATTTTTAACCAGCAACTGCTCTTTGGCTGTTTGATAATTAACCCCAATAATTTTACCATCGGTATCAACCCAAACGAGCCCACTATTTAGCATAATGCCGCGCCAACCTACTTTATCCCAATCAGTATCAATATCTGAGTCAGCAATCTGTTTAATAAGCGTTTCATCAAACACGTCATCAAATCGCTCAACCAACTCAGCTTCATTATTAATAGCAGGCACTGGATAGCTGCGTTTTAACGGATAACTCACCAGCGCAGCAACCACCGCTTTATCATCAGCTTTAAACGCGGCAATAATAGGTGAAATATTCTGATGATACTGCTGCTCAAGCGCAAACGTATGCGATGCAAAAAGTAGAGATAGGCAAAGTAATATATAATTTAGATATTTCATTGATAGTTCATTATTTAAAAAGCTAGAAATTAGAATCGTTTATATTTCAGGTTTGTTTGACGCAAATATATGGTGACTAGAGATAATTTTGTTCCAAAATATAGAACAGTAGTTAAGTCTCAAAAACTAAGATTAAATTTTATATGACTAAAGCTACTATTTCTTATATAAAACTTCTTGAAATCTTAATTGGTAATATTTTGAGTCAGTCTCAGCTTTATATAACTTTATTTTTCCAGCAGAAATCCTTAGTAACTCCTCTGATATTTTTTCTTTTAATATATCACTAGATCTTAAGCCTAAATACACTCCATCGATTGCGCCTACTGGATATTCTAATAAATTAATACTTTCACCAAAAATATCATTATTGCCAACCAGAGGTTCAGACTCTAAATCTGAGGCAAATATACGCTCTTCTTCCTCATAGGCCCAATCGATAGGCTTTTGAAGCAGTGTTTTATCGAAGTTAAACTGCTCTTCTATCGATATATACCCATTTAGGACACCTCTTTCTCTACGGTAAATAACTGGCTGTGCCTTCGAGAAAAAGTTGTTTTTTCTATTAAACTCAATACAAAACCCGGTGTGTGAGGCTGCATAGTGAGACCACATTAATAAATTCCCACTGTTCCTAGATAGTGAGAGAAAAGTCATTTTTTTTCTACATTCATCATGCCTCTCATGTGGCTTTTTTAGATTTAGTTCATAATCTCCCAGCATCATAGATGACTCAAACGGATCATTTACACTTCTAGGGTAAGAAAACCTAATTCTCCTGTTAGTTAAAACATCTAGCCTATCTTCTGATAAGTACTTATAAAGCTTCATACGTTAATTTCCTCGAAAATAATATTTTATAAACCAACGTTCGGTTATCACACACTGAGATGGTAACAATAAACTATTCTCTGTCTTACAAAACTTTGAACCAACTCTGAAAACAAATAAAAACGAGCCTCATTTGGCTCGCTTTTTTTAAACTGACGGCTGATAGCTGACCGCTTACAGCTGCTCTATTCCGGCTCATACCCTAAGTTAGGCGATAACCAACGCTCTGCTTCTGCCAGCGTCATGTTGGTGCGTTTGGCGTAGTCTTCAACCTGATCCTTTTGGATTTGCGCTACTGCGTAGTATTTAGCTTCAGGGTGGGAGAAGTACCAACCTGAAACAGCAGCACCCGGCCACATGGCGTATGAACTGGTGAGTTGCATGCCAATACGTTTTTCAGTATCGAGTAGCTGCCAGATTTTCTTTTTCTCAGTATGCTCAGGGCAGGCTGGGTAACCTGGTGCTGGGCGAATACCTTGGTAGTTTTCACGAATAAGCTCATCGTTTGATAAGTTTTCATCAGGGGCAAAGCCCCAATACTCTTTACGCACTTGTTCGTGTAAGTACTCGGCAAATGCTTCAGCGAGTCTATCCGCTACAGCTTTAACCATAATTTTATTATAGTCATCTTGCTTGGCATCAAATGCATCAGCTAAGTCATCCTCTTCAAGACCACCAGTTACCGCAAACGCGCCAAAATAATCAGGCGTGCCTTTCGGGGCGATGTAATCGGCTAAACAGTAATTCGCAAAATCAGTTTTTTCGGTTTGCTGACGTAAATGGCATGACGTGGTTAATAATTCAGAGCGGCTTTCGTCTGTGTATATTTCAATATCATCACCTACGCGGTTGGCCGGGAATAAACCAATCACACCCAATGGCTGTAAACTACCTGATTTTTCAAGCTCATCGAGCATATCATTCGCATCTTTAAACAAACTTTGTGCCTGCTCGCCAACCACTTCATCCGTTAAAATGCGTGGGTATTTACCCGCGATTGACCAGGTCATGAAATACGGCGTCCAGTCGATGTATTTGCGTAAAGTAGCAATCGAAACATCTTTAAACTCAGTCACACCGAGCTTTTTCGGCACCGGTGGTGTGTAGTTATCCCAATCAAGTTGAGCGGCGTTATCTCGAGCACGCTGAATGGTTACAGGCTTTGAACGTGGCTTTTTACGTGCTTGCTGCTCACGTACTTTTACATATTCAGCTTGTGTTTTTTCTAAAAAGGCTGGCTTTAACTCTTTTGATAATAAGTTTGATACCACACCCACAGCGCGGCTGGCGTTATTAACATACACCACGCCTTTATCGTATTGCGGTTCAATTTTAACAGCCGTATGCGCTTTTGAGGTAGTCGCACCGCCAATCAATAACGGTAGCTCAAAACCACGGCGCTTCATTTCTTTGGCAACATGCACCATTTCATCAAGTGATGGCGTAATAAGCCCAGATAGACCAATGATATCGGCTTTTTCATCGATGGCAGTTTGCAAAATTTTCTCTGCCGGTACCATAACGCCTAAGTCGATGACTTCGTAGTTGTTACACTGTAAAACAACGCCAACAATGTTTTTACCAATGTCGTGTACGTCACCCTTAACGGTGGCCATGACCACTTTACCGTTAGTGGCCCCTTCTTCTTTTTCAGCTTCAATAAATGGGTCTAAGTAGGCCACTGCACGCTTCATTACACGGGCTGATTTAACCACTTGTGGTAAAAACATTTTACCTGCGCCAAATAAATCACCCACCACATTCATGCCGTCCATCAATGGACCTTCAATCACGTGAATAGGTTTATCAGCCGCCGCACGACACTCTTCGGTGTCAATATCAATGTATTCTGTTATACCCTTTACAAGTGCATGCTCTAAGCGTTTTTCAACTGGCCATGTGCGCCACTCTAAATCTTCAACGCGTTCTGCTTGCGCCATACCAGAATATTTAGGTGCCAGCTCAACTAAACGCTCCCCCGCACCGGGATCGGTATTTAAAATAACATCTTCAACCGCTTTACGTAGCTCTGCTGGGATATCATCATAAACCGCAAGTTGCCCTGCGTTTACAATCCCCATATCCATGCCCGCTTTTATTGCATGGTATAAAAAGACCGAGTGGATCGCTTCTCGTACTGGGTTATTACCACGAAATGAAAACGAGACGTTTGATACACCACCCGACACTTTACAGTGTGGTAGGTTTTGCTTAATGCGGCGTGTGCCTTCAATAAATTCAACAGCGTAGTTGTCGTGTTCTTCGATGCCCGTGGCAACCGCAAATATATTTGGGTCAAAAATAATATCTTCTGGTGGAAAGCCAATTTCATCAACTAAAATACGGTAACTACGCTCGCAAATTTCATATTTACGGTCTGCAGTTTCAGCTTGGCCATCGGTATCAAACGCCATAACCACAGCTGCTGCGCCAAAGCGTTTAATAATTTTAGCTTGGCGAATAAACGGTTCTTCACCTTCTTTAAGCGAGATTGAGTTAACAATCGCCTTACCCTGAATACACTTTAAGCCCGCTTCAATCACTTCCCACTTAGAGGAGTCGACCATGATCGGTACTTTAGAGATATCTGGCTCTGAGGCAATCAAATTCAAAAACTTCACCATGGCAGCTTTTGAATCCAACATGGCTTCATCCATGTTGATATCAATCACCTGTGCGCCATTTTCTACTTGTTCGCGGGCAACATTGAGGGCGGTTTCATAGTCTTCTTCCATGATCAAGCGTTTGAACATGGCTGAGCCGGTCACATTGGTACGTTCGCCGACGTTGGTAAATACTGCTATTTGTTGTGTCATCTCGGCTACCTTAATTTAAGTTACACGCTTCAAGACCCGATAAGCGCATACGCACTTCCAGCTCAGGCAGTGGACGAGGTTTGACCCCTTCAAGACCTTTAGCAAACGCTTTAATATGTGCAGGTGTAGTACCACAGCATCCACCCACAATATTAATAAAGCCTGATTTGCCCCAATCAATGATCTCAGCAGCCATTTCCGGCGCTTCTAAATCATACTCACCAAACTCATTCGGTAAACCGGCATTAGGGTGAACAGATACAAAGGTTTCGCAAACACGTGATAATTCTTCAACATATTGACGCAGTAAATCTGGCCCAAGTGCACAATTTAAACCGATCGAAATTGGCTTAATATGGCGAATCGAATTATAAAATGCTTCAGTAGTTTGCCCTGACAAGGTACGTCCTGACGCGTCAGTGATAGTGCCTGAGATCATAACTGGCAACTTGCGCCCCGCTTGCTCAAACGCTTCTTCAACTGCAAACGATGCTGCTTTAGCATTCAAGGTATCAAAAATTGTTTCTATCAAAATCAAATCAACACCGCCTTCCATAAGCGCTAGAGTTGACTCAACATAGGCGGTGACAAGTTTGTCAAAAGTAATATTACGGTAGCCTGGGTCGTTAACATCAGGCGAGATTGAACAGGTTTTTGAAGTTGGCCCCAGCACACCTGCAACATAACGCGGCTTTGCGGGATTTTTTGCAGTGAACTCATCACAAATACTGCGTGCTAGTTTGGCAGACTCTACATTTATTTCTCGACTGATGCTTGCCATATCGTAGTCTTCCATCGAAATGGTGGTCGAGTTAAAGGTGTTTGTTTCGATAATGTCAGCGCCAGCATTTAAAAAGCCACGGTGAATATCGGCAATAATTTTTGGCTGAGTCAGGCTTAATAAATCATTGTTGCCTTTGATCAGGACATGCCAATCTTTAAAGCGCTCACCACGATAATCTTGTTCTTCTAATTTATGTTCTTGGATCATGGTGCCCATGGCGCCGTCGAGGATTAAAATTCGCTGTTTCAGCGCCTCGGCTAGTTCTGCATGTTTATTCACTGTATTACTCGGCATAGTTGTTAGTCCTTACGGCTTGGCTAACTAAATTAATATCATAAGGTGTCGTTTGGTACACATAATAATTTAACCAGTTCGAAAAAAGCAAAAAGGCATGGCTTTGCCAGGTTTTCGACGGTTCGTTATCTGGGTTGTTATCTGGAAAGTAATTTTCTGGCATGGGAGCATCGGGGCCTTTTTCTAAATCCCGCTGATATTCCCCTTTTAAGGTATCGGCATCATATTCAGGGTGACCGGTAATGTACACTTGGCTGCCTGATTTATTTTTTATTAAGTAAGCACCCACTTGCTCTGAACCTGCCAGAACAACTAAGTCATCACAGGCGTTAATTTTTTCAATATCAATATGACCATAGCGCGAGTGCGGCACCACAAAGGTATCGTCAAAACCACGGGTTAATGCGCCATGTTCAAAGTAACACTTGTGGGTAAACACGCCACAGAGTTTATTTTCTTTTAGCTCGCGCTTTAAATTATGATGATGGAATAAACCCGCATGGGCCGCCCAACACGAAAACAGCGTTGAGGTAACATGTTGCTCTGCCCAATCTAGAATGACTTTGAGTTCATCCCAATAAGCCACTTCATCGTACTCTAAATGTGCCAGTGGCGCACCAGTGATCAACAGCGCATCATAATTGTTGTCTTTAACTTCAGAGAAATAACGGTAAAACGTATCTAAATGCTGCTCTGAAGTATTTTTACTACGATGAGTGTCTAAACGCAGTAGTTCTACATTCACTTGTAAAGGGGAATTGGCAAGTAAACGAATGAACTGTACCTCGGTTTCAACCTTATTAGGCATTAAATTTAAAATCGCCAAGCGCATAGGGCGAATTTCTTGCGTTTTCGCGCGGCTTTTTGGCATTACGAATACGTTTTCTTGACGTAACCTCGCAATCGCGGGCAATTCATCTTTAACGGTAATAGGCATACTCATCTCCAAGGCATAATTAACCAATGGCTAATTATGAACTGATAGCTAGAAATTTCAACCTCTAGATGTTTAGATGTCTAAATGAATTTAACTTAACTATTTTTTGCATTCTCAAAACAGCTCGCCATAATGCGCCTGTTGATTTTACTTTAAGGTGATAAACGTGATTGATTGGCTTGGTTTAGGAGAACTTTTTGCAATATTAGCAGCGATAGCTTGGGCACTTTCGACCATGCTATATAAAGGTTTTAGTCATCACTTAACGTCTATGCAGCTCAATATTAGTAAAGGTGTGTTAGCCAGTGCTATGATGTTAGCAGCAATTGCCATTACTCAAGACTCTGCAATACCACAATATATGACCAGCTGGCTGTGGCTAGTTGCCGGTGGTGTGATTGGGATTGCTATTGGTGATAGCGCCTACTTTGCAGCCCTGCGTAATATTGGCCCAGTCCGTACTTTAGTTATTGAATCCCTAGCTCCAGCACTAGTGGGGATTTTTAATATTGTGCTGTTAAACCATTATTTATCTCTCCTTGCTTGGGGAGGCATAGCATTGACAACAATCGGTGTAGTAATAGCAATCAAGCCAGAAAAATCGCTTCCTAGGGTTGATCAACAACATTATCGCAAAGGTATTTTATGTGCCCTCGCGGCTGCTATTTGCCAAGCGCTCGGTATGGTAATGTCAAAAGGCGCACTCAATAACGAACAAATGAGCAGCTTATGGGCGGCATTAATTAGATTAGCAGCAGGAACCATAACTGTGGGTTTAGTCGTCACAGTGTTTAAAAACAGTGAATTTAAACAGGCACTCACTTTGAAAGGGGTTAGCGGCAAGCAATGGTTCTTTGCCGCGGTTTTTCTTGGTACTTTTCTTGGCTTGTGGCTACAGCTTGGGGCAGTTAAATACACCGATCCTGCCATTGCACAAACGATTTTCGCAACTGCACCATTGATTGTAATGAGTATCGGTTTTATAAAACGCGAGCCAGTTACTAGTAAGATGCTGATAGGCGGTTTACTTGCGCTAATGGGCGTGGGTGTATTGCTAACGAATTAGCAATACTATTCGATTAAAAGTAATAGCTAATGGCTACACTCAGCGCTTCACTTTTCTCGCTGCCTTGATCGAAGTATTGAAACTCACTAGACAATTGCCAGTTTTGATTAATAGAGTAAGCGGCACCAACACCAAACGACGCACCTTTTTCACTAAAACTACCATTGCTAGATTGAGAAAAGTCACTGTTTATTTGTGTATAAGTTGAGCGAACTTTAAACTTACTATCAAAGTAACCGGCCGTGGCGTACAAAGAAAAACCTTCCGATAATGGATACTGCAGTTTAAGTAATAATCCTTGTTGATTTTCTAACTCATATTCATCAGTGATTTTAATAGGTTGCGATGCAATAACTTCATTATCATTACCACTACCAAACCCGAATCTTGCTTCTAACGCTACGTACTGGTTAAATTGATACCCTACATATGGTGTAAACACTGTAGATTTAAACTCACCGTTATCATAGAGCTTAAACTCATTATCTAGCTTTAAGGTCTGGCTACTAATTGCAATCCCTGTATAGTATTTTGTCTCAGCTTTAGAAAATACACTTGTGGAACAAACGGCTAAAAAAAACATAGAACTGACGATTACTTTAAGCATTTTTAATCCTTTAATTTATTAGTAAATGAACATTACTTCAATTTTTGTATAATAAAAAGCCTGCCAACAATAAAAAACAAATGCTTACAAAAACTTACATATATAGCCCCCCCCATTAATGCCGAAACATCGCATCCCCATTAACGCATAATTTTCTAACTATTTATTGCGCTATTTAACTAAGCTACTAGAGCTGTAAAAAATAATCTATCTACGCCATTCGTTGACTGTTTCACCTGTGAGCCACTACAATACAACATTAAAATTTTTATTATTATTTGAAGGCTCCTTCCATGGTTTTACCTGATAAGTTTATTTTCTCGATGAGTCGAGTATCTAAGGTTGTGCCACCTAAGCGCACTATCTTAAAAGATATCTCTTTGCATTTTTTCCCTGGCGCTAAAATTGGTGTACTTGGCTTAAACGGTTCGGGTAAATCAAGTTTACTACGCATTATGGCCGGTGTTGATCAAGAGTTTGAAGGTGAGGCTCGCCCGCAACCAGGTACTAAAATTGGTTACTTACCACAAGAACCAGTTTTAGATGAAAGCAAAACAGTACGTGAAACGGTTGAAGAAGCTGTAAGCGAAGTTAAAAACGCGTTGAATCGCCTTGATGAAGTGTATAACGAATACGCGATGGAAGATGCTGACTTTGATGCGTTGGCCAAAGAACAAGGTGAACTTGAAGCAATCATCCAAGCACATGATGGCCATAACATTGATAATGTTCTAGAGCGTGCTGCTGACGCACTTCGCCTACCACCTTGGGATGCAAAGGTTGAACACTTATCAGGTGGTGAACGTCGCCGTGTTGCGATCTGTCGCTTACTACTTGAAAAACCAGATATGCTTATTCTTGATGAGCCAACCAACCACTTAGATGCAGAGTCTGTTGCATGGTTAGAGCGCTTCTTACACGATTACGAAGGCACTGTTGTGGCGGTAACCCATGACCGTTACTTCCTAGATAACGTAGCTGGCTGGATTTTAGAGCTTGACCGTGGTGAAGGTATTCCATGGGAAGGTAACTACTCGTCGTGGCTAGAACAAAAAGATGCCCGCTTACAACAAGAGCAAAAATCTGAAAAAGCCCGTCAAAAATCAATTGCGCAAGAGCTTGAGTGGGTTCGTTCAAACCCGAAAGGTCGTCAAGCGAAGTCAAAAGCACGTATGGCACAATTTAGTGAACTACAGCAGTCTGACTACCAAAAGCGTAATGAAACTAACGAGTTATTTATTCCACCTGGACCACGTTTAGGTGATCAAGTTATCGAAGTGAAAAACTTGAAAAAGAGCTTTGGTGATCGTGTACTTATTGATGATCTCAGCTTTACTATGCCTAAAGGCGCAATAGTTGGCATCATCGGTGCCAACGGTGCGGGTAAATCAACCTTGTTTAAAATGCTCAGTGGTGAAGAACAAGCCGATAGTGGTGAAGTTTGCTTAGGTGAAACGGTTGAACTGGCAACAGTTGATCAGTTCCGTGGCAACATGGATGAAAGCAATACTGTTTTCCAAGAAATTTCAAACGGGCAAGATGTACTGAAAATTGGTAACTTTGAATTCCAAAGCCGTGCTTATGTAAGTCGTTTTAACTTCAAAGGTAACGATCAGCAAAAGTTTGTTAAAGACCTATCAGGTGGTGAGCGCAACCGCTTACACTTGGCTAAACTACTCAAAGCTGGTGGTAACGTTATCCTACTGGATGAGCCAACCAATGACTTGGACGTTGAAACATTACGTGCACTTGAGAACGCGATTTTAGAATTCCCAGGCTGCGTAATGTGTATATCGCATGACCGTTGGTTCTTAGACCGTATCGCCACCCATATTCTTGATTACCGTGACGAAGGGCAAATTAACTTCTTTGATGGTAACTACACTGAATACGAAGAGTGGCTTAAAAAGACCTTAGGTGCTGAAGCTGCTCAACCAAAGCGTATCAAATACAAAAAGATTGGTTAAGCTCTAGCTTCTAGACTGTATCCACCTTTCAAGCCCTGCATTTATGTGGGGCTTTTTATTTTTGAAAGAAATATACGCTTAGTCATTTCTAGTTAAGTATCTTAATAGTAAAAATAATGACGATGAAATACGTATTCACAGTCATTTACCCCCAAAGCAGTATAAGTTTCGTTGCTGAAGCTGCTACAAGCGAGTAAAAAACACACTATACTTAAGCTACTGCAACTAAAAGGAGTCACTATGGAAAATCGTCGACATTACACGCGCATTTTATTTTCAACCCCTGCGCATTTGACCAATAATACCCATAGTTATCCTTGCCAATTGCTTGATATCTCATTAAATGGTGCATTAGTTAGCCGTGATGATGAGTTTGATTTTGCAAAAAATAGTACTGCCATTTTGGCTTTTAAACTCCCGCAAAGTGATATTATCATCGCGATGACAGTCACTATTTGCCATATCAAGCAGCAACATGTTGGTTTAAAATGCACTCATATTGATATTGATAGTATCACTCACTTAAAACGCTTAATTGAGTTAAACCTTGCAGATGATGAATTACTCCATCGTGAACTTGAAAGTTTGATCCACTAAGCTTGTAAGCCACTGGATTGCAGTTGTTCAGTAGGTTACCCTAGACACAAATTTACAAAATAATGTCATTATGGCACTGAATCCACACCTACCACTGGTTTACCATCCCAACTATTCGTTTAACTTTGATCCTAAGCATCGGTTTGTAATGAGTAAGTTTGCTAATTTATTCCAGCAAGTGAAAGCCCTTGGTTTAGTAAATGACAACCTTATTACCCCCCAACTTGGCAGCCCAGATCCCCTTGAATTAGTACATTGTGATAATTACATTCAAGACTTATGGCATAACCAGTTAGACGACAAAGCCATGCGACGTATTGGCCTGCCTTGGTCAAAACAATTAATGGCACGCACCTTTACCGCGCCACAAGGTACGCTGCAAACCGCACGCCTTGCACTTAAACATGGTATTGCCTGTCATTTAGCTGGCGGCACTCACCATGCCCATACCGACTTTGGCTCAGGGTATTGCATGGTCAACGACCTAGCTTTTACAGCGCAAACCCTTATTCAATCAGGCGAAGTCACCAATGTATTAATTTTTGACTTAGACGTACACCAAGGTGATGGTACTGCGGCAATGCTTGCCCACCAACCGTATGCCTATACATGCTCGATTCATTGTGAAAAGAATTTTCCATTTCGTAAATCAGCTAGCGATCTCGACATTGGTTTAGCCAATAATATGCAAGACGATGAATATTTGGGGATTGTTGATGATACCTTGAGTTTTCTACTCAATGAGCTCAACCCTGATCTAGTACTTTATGACGCGGGGGTCGATATTTGGCAACAAGATGGCCTAGGCAAACTTGATATTAGCTGGCAAGGCATTGAAAAACGTGATCACTTAGTTCTTAAACGCTGCCTTGAAAGCAATACACCAGTGGCAACCGTGATTGGCGGAGGTTATGACAGAGATCACCTGCGCTTAGCAAAACGCCACGCCATAGTCGTAGAGCAAGCTGCGCGTTTTTAAACACACTATAAACGGCTAAAGCGCTATTTTTGACTACACTTAGTACTTGAATGCAAAAATGAATCAACAATTGAGATTAAAATTTATATGCGACGACTACTTACCTTATTGTTAGTATCTGTAAGCTGTTTTGTAATTGCTGAAGAACAAGAACTTCCCCCTATCAACCCAGCTTACCAAGCTGAGCATCCAATGGTTCTCGTTAATCAGGGACCACGTATTTTTGCTGCGAATTTACCTACCTATAAGCTACCTCACGATGTGCAGTTGGTTTATAAGATTGAAAACCCTGATGTGGCATTTTTAAATGTAGTCAGAGGTGCTGAGCTGGTAACTATCAAGCCCCAGCCTTTTAATATTCAACGTTTAATGCGTGGCGAAGAACTCACAATCACAGCCGACGTGTACGAGGGCGATTATAGAAATGGCGGTAGTTTAATTTATGAAAATAGAACAATTGTTTTCAATAAATTACTTTACGCACGTGAGCTTAATGACTTAAGCCCAGCATCAAAATGGCAGCAATATGCGATGATCACGCTCAATGAAAATGAACGAATTTATATCCATCAAATCACAAAAGCGCCGAGTTATAACCATCTTATTTATGTCGACCTAACCAGTGCCTGTTTGCAAAAATTCCGCACTAGCAATCTCGTTCCGAGTGTAGGTGAGCTCACCTATAAATTTGTCAATTGCGGCACCTTAAAGCCGCTTTATTTTGATAGTGAAAGCTATCAGTAACTTTAATCAAAAAGTAGATTTAATAAACTTGCTTGATAACCATATCTAGACCTTGCTGCATTTCCTCGCTCGATTGGCCGGCAAAACCAAGCCGGATATGGCTATAGTTTACAGGCTTTAAACTACGTACAGAGTTGGCATAGTAAAATTCGACTTCGGTCTGTAAATATATACCTTGCTTTGCTAACTGCGCTTTTAAATGGCGCGTGTCTTTATTCAAGTTCACCCACATTGCCATACCACCGTCGGGCTTTATGTAGTCTATGGGAAGCCCTTTTGTTTGTAACGCTGTTAAATAGCTATCCATCGCTTCATAGCGCTGTTTATACAGCTTGGTCATGCGCTTTAAATGGCGTTCAAAGCCGCCTTCTTTCATCCAATGTGCGACAGCTAATTGCATGACTACATCGTTCTTATGATTCATCAGCTGCTTCCACGCGGTTAATTGCGCTAATACTTCAGGTGCTGCACAAATATAACCTATGCGTGCGGCTGAAAACATAATCTTTGAAAACGTCGATACATAAATCACAATGCCTGCGGGGTCATCGGCGGCCATCGGTTGTAATGGATGACAGCGATAATGAAATTCGTGGTCGTAATCATCCTCGATGATCATCACATTGTGGGCATAACACAGCTGATAAATTTGTAAGCGTCGCGTGGGTGATAAAGTCACGGTAGTTGGGTATTGGTGCAGCGGCGTTAAGTACAACAATTTAACTGGATAACGCTGCAGCTGAGCTTTTAAATCATCAATACATAAGCCTTCATTGTCTTGTTTTATATCAATCAGCTGTGCGCCACAGGCTGCAAATGCGTGCCTTGCAGGCGGATAACCGAGAGTTTCTACAGCAACAAAATCACCGTTTGTTATAAACGCTTTTGCGATTAAAAACAGTGCTTCTTGCGAGCCATTGCAAACCAATACATCGTTTGCGTTTAAATTACGCGCTTTGTATAAATAATCGCAAATATGCGCTTTTAGCTGCTCGTTACCACTGATCTGCCCATAATGCAGCTGGTTAACGTCTAGGTGATTACACACATAACTGATTGCGCGTTTAAACTCTTTATGTGGGAAACTGGCAAGATCAGGCAAGCCACCGGCAAAGTTATATTTATACGCGGTTAAATCCATGCCAGCAGCAGGCACGGCCAAGGTTTTGGCAAATTGATAGGGGTTTGCTTTTAATATTGGAGTATTCGATGTGTTGATACTACTTTCAATGGGCAATGATTTGGTAACTCGATAACCTGAGCGCTCGTGGGATTCAAGCCAGCCTTCAGCGACTAATAATTGCAATGCATTCATTACCGTATGCCGATTTAACCGATAAGTGTGTGCCATGCTTCGTGCTGAACTGAGTTTAACTCCCGGAGCAAGCTTACCGTGCATGACTGCACTGCGTATCGCGTCGGCCAGTTGCAAATACTTGGCTGGCTCTAAATCATCAAACTCAATGGCTAAAGGCTGCATCATTGCTCCACAAAATGTCAAACTGGTCTAGTTAAAAAGCTAAAACTGGTTGTTTATTACTTACCAAACCAGCGTACCTTAACAGTAAGCAATAACCAATTAAAATCCAAGGAATGTTATGTTTAGCAAACAAAGCCTGTGTACAGAGCGATTATCGCTAGTGCCCTTATCTGCCAACCATCTTGAAGGTTTATATCAAGCAGGACAAGATCCGCAAGTATGGCGTTGGGTATTGATGAATTACACGCAAACCCGAACCATGCTCACTGAATGGTTTACCAATACCGCACAATTTCACGCTCAACAGCAAGTGGTATACGCCATTATTGATAAAGCAACACAGCAAGTGCTAGGCACGACTCGACTATTTGCTTTAAATAAACAGCATTTAACTGCTGAGATTGGCCACACTTTTATCGGCACAGCTTGGCAGCGCAGCTTTGTAAATACACACGCTAAATATTTGTTACTGTGTTACGCGTTCGATGAATTAGGGCTGGTACGGATCACCTTTAATACCCATGAAAAAAACACTAAATCTCGTAATGCTATTACCCGTCTTGGCGCAAGATTTGAGGGGATTAGCTATAAAGACAGATTACTCGCTGATGGCTCATCCCGAAATACCGCTAGGTTCAGTATTATTGATGAACAATGGCCAGCAATAAAGTCGCAGCTAGAAGGAAAACTATAATGTACCCAGCAGAGCATTTTCAACAACATGATGGTAAGCAATTACAGCTGTTAGTAAATAGTTATCCACTGGCAACTATTTTAATGCCAAATTCTCAAAGCCAGCTTAATGATATTTGCCGCGTGCCGTTATTATATGACTTAGAGCAAAAAGTTTTTATCGGCCATGTTGCTAAATACAATCCACTATCGTTACTCGATGGTCAATCTGTGAATTTACTATTTAGTGGCGAGGATTGTTATTTATCACCCTCTTATTCGCAAAACAAAACTTTGCCCAGCTGGCTTTATTCGAGTGTGTATATAACCGCTCAAGTGCGGCTCATAACAAATACAGATAAAAAAGAGCAAATCATGCAACGGCTAACGGATCACTTTGAGCTGCATTTTAGCAAACCTGATACAACTAAATGGCAACTAGATGAGGTACCCGTACAGCATCGCCATGCAATGTACCAACAACTGAGTTTTATTGAATTTATCCCATGTCACTGGCGTGGCAATTTTAAACTTAGTCAGAATAAACCTGCAACGATAAGAAAAGTCATAAAAGATAACTTAATAAAACACGGGAAAGAAAGTATTGCGCAGCTATTTGATAGTTAAAAAATTACAGTTACAAAAAAGCGCCAAACTGGCGCTTTGAATGGAATGCTAATTATAAATGGGCTGAAAATAAAAACAGCTCAAGCTTAGTAACCACTAAACTTGAACTACTTTTGACAACATCTTCACACACAATTATAAAGATTCGGTTCTAGTGCAGTTCAATACACATTGTAAATTTGCTAATGAACGCTATGTTCATTTAATTGCGTGGCAGTAAAATAAAAACAGCTCAAGCTTAGTAACCACCAAACTTGAACTACTTTTGACAACA
>NZ_PNDT01000080.1:0-28926 GCF_005886375.1 Pseudoalteromonas sp. S1727 | reverse complement strand
AGTAGTTAAGATTGTAGGTCGTGATTTATCGCGACAACTAAAGTAGATTTACTGACAGCCGTAAGCGATACGCTTTAAGTTGTAAGAAAACAATTATCAGATTTTTCCAGATTTTAATTAATTGGCTCGCAAGAGCGAATTAATACCAAATTTGCTTGGTGACAATAGCGTTTTGGACCCACCTGACCCCATGCCGAACTCAGTAGTGAAACGAAACAGCGCCGATGATAGTGTAGCATTTGCTATGTGAAAGTAGGTCATCGCCAGGCTCCAAATAAGAGAAACCCGTTACAGCGATGTAACGGGTTTTTTGTTGTCTGGGATAAAGTATAGCTGTCAGCGTTAAGCCGTCAGCTATCAGCCGCACAGTGTCAACCTGTACACCGTAGCGTGGGTTGAGTCTCTGACACCCACGGATTAAAGAACGCCACGACTAAGCCAGAGCTTTTTCTTTCATATATTTAAATAAGCTTTAAAATAGTGTAATCAAAACTTTTCTCACTTATCGCTAAATTTTAGTGCTAACTGCGTTATAAATTTCCATCTAGAACAACCCACGTCAAGGAATTAAATGTCTGATTGTAGTTCGAAACCTAAAATGGTCGTTGATGAGTTTATTGCACCGGTTTGCCGTGAGCATGTGGAAATCTTATATCAAGACGATGATATTTTAGTGATCAATAAACCTAGTGGGTTATTGAGTTTGTCCGGTAAGAATCCGGCTAATTGGGATTCTGTACACTATAGGTTAGTGCATGGTCAACCTGATATTACTGCTGCATTCCCAACAGCTAAGTTAATTCATAGATTAGATTTTGGCACCTCAGGCATAATGGTTGTTGGCCTTAATCCAGAATCAACTAAGCACCTAAATAAGCAGTTTCAAGCTGGGACAATTAAAAAGCACTATATAGCGATACTTGATGGTTGGTTATTAAATGACGCAGGCCAGATTAATGCTGCGATAGCTAAGGATAAATCACTCTTTCCATTAGTAAAAATTTGTAACGTGATGGGTAAAGTTGCAGTTAGTGACTATAGTGTATTAAAGCGCTTAACATCACCGCAGAGGACGTTAGTACAATTTACCCCTGTTACGGGGCGTACACACCAATTACGTATTCATAGTCATAGTATTGGGCACCCAATACTTGGTTGTGATCTATATAAAAACGAATCTAGCGAACAATTGGCTGAGCGTTTGCAATTGCATGCCAGTGATCTGTTTTTTGTGCACCCGCAAAGCTTAAAGAACATACATTTTCATTGCTCACAGCCATTTTCATAGCAACAATAAACGATCAAACTTTCATATTTCTCCATCTGTAGGTTACTTTTTTGCTCATTTGACTTGAAGTTAACAAACCGCGCCCCATATTAAGTGCATAACGCAGACACTTTGCAAATTGGAGATATATAAATGACTGCAGCACAAAAAGAAACATTAGGCTTTCAAACAGAAGTTAAACAATTACTAAACTTAATGATTCACTCACTGTATTCGAATAAAGAAATATTTTTACGTGAGCTTGTGTCTAATGCCTCAGACGCGGCAGATAAATTACGCTTTTTAGCACTTTCGAATGGTGATCTTTACCAAGGTGATGCGGATCTACGTGTACGCATTAGTGCAGATAAAGAAGCTAACACTGTGACTATTTCTGATAATGGTATTGGCATGACCCGTGATGAAGTGATCAGTTCATTAGGGACGATTGCTAAGTCAGGTACTGCTGAGTTCTTCAAAAACTTAACAGGTGATCAAAGCAAAGATTCGCAACTAATTGGTCAATTCGGTGTTGGTTTTTACTCTGCATTTATCGTTGCAGATCTAGTGACTGTGCGTACACGTAAAGCTGGTGAAGAAAAAGGTGTTGAGTGGCAATCACAAGGTGAAGGCGAATACACACTAGAAGAAATTGAAAAAGCTGGGCGTGGTACAGACATCATATTACATCTGCGTGAAGACGAAAAAGAATTTGCTGATGATTGGCGCTTGCGTAGTATTGTGACTAAATACTCGGATCATATTTCTACGCCGGTACAAATGTTTAAACCAGAAGTGCCTGAATCTGAAGGTGAAGATGGCGAGAAAATTCCAGCAGTCCCAGGTGAGTGGGAGAGCATTAACCGCGCCACTGCATTGTGGACACGTGATAAATCAGAGCTATCTGATGAAGAATATAAAGAATTTTACAAGCATGTAAGTCATGACTGGGAAGATCCACTTAGCTGGGCCCACAATAAAGTTGAAGGTAAAACTGAATACACAAGTCTACTGTATATTCCTAAAAAAGCCCCTTTTGATTTATGGAATCGTGACCGTCAAAGTGGTTTAAAGCTGTATGTGCAACGCGTGTTTGTAATGGATGACGCTGAGCAATTTATGCCTAGCTATTTACGTTTTGTGAAAGGTTTACTTGATTCTAATGACTTACCACTTAATGTATCGCGTGAAATCTTACAAGATAACAAAGTAACCCAAGCAATCCGTAAAGGTTGTACATCACGTACTTTAAAGCTGCTTGAGCGTATGGCAAAAAATAAGGCTGATGACTACCAAGTATTTTGGAACGAGTTTGGTCAAGTGATCAAAGAGGGTCCTGCTGAAGATGCCGCTAACAAAGAAGCGATTGCTAAATTACTGCGTTTCTCTTCAACACACACCGATGAGAAGGCACAAAATGTTTCATTAGAGCAATACGTTGAGCGTATGAACGAAGGGCAAGATGCGATTTACTACGTTGTTGCTGATTCATTCACTGCAGCGAAAAGCTCTCCACACTTAGAGATCTTCCGCAAGAAAGGTATCGAAGTACTGTTGATGAGCGACCGTGTTGATGAGTGGATGATGAGCCACTTAACAGAATTTGCTGAAAAGCCATTTAAGTCAATTACTCGTGGTGATTTAGATTTAGGTAATCTTGACGATGAAGAGACTAAAAAGGCGCAAGAAGAGTCTGAAAAAGAAGTTGCAGGCTTAGTCGACCGTATTAAGACAGTGCTTGGTGAGAGTGTTAAAGACGTACGCTTTACGCATCGTCTAACAGACTCTCCAGCATGTGTGGTTGCAGATGACAACGATATGAGCTCACAAATGCAAAAGCTAATGGAGTCTGTTGGCCAAGCAGCTCCTGAAGCTAAACCTATTTTTGAGCTTAACCCTGAGCATCAACTTGTTAAGCACTTAAATGTTGAGCAAGATGAAGATAAATTTGCTCAATGGTCACATGTACTACTTGATCAAGCATTGCTTGCAGAGCGTGGGACATTAAAAGACCCTGCAGGTTTTGTGACTCGTCTAAATAAATTAATGCTAGACTTGAGCAAGTAATTACTCAAACAGTCACATTTTTATAAAAAAGGAACTTAGGTTCCTTTCAGACTGTTGAAAAAGGGCTAGACATAGATCGAGCCCTTTGATCTAATAAGCAGAGTGAATTTGGAGAGTTCATTATGCTTAGAGATAAAACCCCGCAACAACATGAATTAGAAATGGTCGCGATTGACCAACTTGTTCCACAAGACCACTTAGTACGACTCGTAGACTTCGCTATCGACTTTGAATTCATACGTAATGAAGTCGCCCACTTATATTGCAAAAATAATGGCCGACCAGCCGTAGACCCTGTCCGCTTTTTTAAATACCTATTCTTAGGTTACTTGTTTGGTATTCAAAGTGAGCGCCGCCTTATTAAAGAAGTGCAAGTGAATGTTGCATACCGCTGGTTCTTAGGTTTAGGGCTCACCGATGACGTTATCCATCACTCGACAGTGAGCCAAAACCGTGTAAAACGCTTTAAAGACAGCGGTATTTATCAATCGATTTTCGACAATATAGTTCGCCAAGCGATGAAGCAAGGGCTCATTGGAGGGCATAGTTTATTTGCAGACAGCACCCACTTAAAAGCCAATGCCAATAAACGCCGTTATGACATTGAAGACTTAAAAGTCAGCCCCTCAGTGTATGTTGAGCAGCTTAATGAAGCGGTGATAAAAGACAGGGAAGCCGAAGGAAAAAAGCGCCTGAAGTATGAGGAAAAGGAGCCTTGTACAAAACCAACCAAAGTAAGCCGAACTGACCCAGACAGTGGGTTTATGGTGCGTGATGAAAAGCCAAAAGGATTTTTCTATTTAGACCATAGGGTTGTGGATGGCAAACACGGAATTATCGTTGATACACATGCCACAGCAGGTAATGTGCATGACAGTCAACCCATCATACAACGCTTAGACCGCGTACTTGATACGTTTGAACTCAACCCCATCGCGGTTGGGTTAGATGCAGGGTACTTTACAGCCGCAGTGTGCCATAACTTAGAAGAACGACAACTCATTGGTGTCCTGGGTTATCGACGGCCAAATAAAAAGAAAGGCTATTTCGCAAAGCGAGAACACAGCTACGACGTAGACACCGATACATACACATGCCCACAAGGCGAAATACTGATTTATAACACCACAAACCGACTAGGATATCGGCAATACCACTCAACCCCGCAGACATGTAAAGACTGTCCAGTGCGGTCGCGATGCACAAACAGTAAAAACCATACCAAAGTAATTACACGGCATGTGTGGCAAGCAAGTGTAGAGGCAGCAAATGAAATACGGCTGAGTGAATGGGGTAAAAAACGATACAAACGACGAGGTGAAACAGTCGAAAGAAGTTTCGCGGATGCAAAACAACATCACGGGCACCGTTATTGTAGATACAGAGGAATTAAAAAGGTCAGTGCAGCGGCCTGTCAGAATATGAAGAAAATGGCGTTAATGAAGGCAGCATAGCTCAATATGAGCGTAATAAATCTCAAAATCCCTCTAAAAACCCGTCATACGGCGGTAAATTCAAGAAAAGTCACATCAGCACTAAAATGCAAAGAATAATAATAACAACAGAAAAATATCGCGATCGCAGCCTTCGGCTGCTCAAAAATAATAAACCCTGCAAAAAAGCAGGGTTTATCGTCAATCTGAAAGGAACTTAGGTTCCTTTTTTTATAATTTCAATCTAGTCAATTGGTATAAGTTGCTTGAGTATCGGCGGCGCTTATGGAAGAATTCAGGCTTTAAAATAAATTATACTGATTTGCTGATGTTTATAGTGAACAGTATCAACCGAGGACAATGATATGCGCATTATTCTTTTGGGCGCGCCGGGTGCGGGTAAAGGCACTCAAGCTCAGTTTTTGATGGACAAGTACGGTATTCCACAGATCTCTACTGGTGATATGTTGCGTGCTGCAATTAAAGAAGGCACGCCACTGGGTTTAGAAGCAAAGAAAGTAATGGATGCAGGTCAGCTAATTTCTGATGACATCATCATTGGTCTAGTTAAGGAACGTATTACTAAAGCAGATTGTGAGAAAGGTTTTTTACTTGATGGCTTCCCACGCACCATTCCACAAGCTGATGCAATGAAAGAAAATGGCGTAGTAGTTGATCACGTTATTGAGTTTGATGTTGCTGATGAAATTATAGTTGATCGTATGGGTGGACGTCGTGTACATCCTGGTTCTGGTCGTGTTTATCACGTTGTTTACAACCCACCAAAAGTGGAAGGTAAAGACGATGTAACAGGTGAAGACCTAATTATCCGCGCAGATGATACAGAAGAAACAGTACGTAAGCGTTTAGGTATTTACCATGAACAAACAATGCCATTGGTTGATTATTACCAAGCAGAAGCGAAAGCGGGTAATACCCAATACCATAAATTAGACGGTACACAAGCTGTTGAAGCTGTTAATCAGCAACTTGCTGAATTATTAGGCTAATTAACCATCATTTAGGTTAATTAAAAAAACCGCCGATTGGCGGTTTTTTTTATGAGTACGATTTGCAAAGTTATAATGAATTTAAAGCACTAATAACTGGATCATAGTTAGGCTCAGTCGATAAATCAGCGACTAACTGTTTATAAACGACCTTATGGCTGGCGTCCAAAACAAAGACAGCACGAGTCAGGAGTCCCATGTCCTTAATGATCAGTCCATAATTTTGACCAAAGTCACGCCATACTGAATCAGAAAGTGTTGTAACTTTATCTATGTTCTCTGCTTTGCAAAAACGTTTTTGTGCAAAGGGTAAATCAGCACTGATAGTAAGCATGGCGATATTTGGAAATTGCGAAGCCACTTTTTCGTTAAAATGTTTGGTTTGAATACTACACACCCCAGTATCCAGGCTAGGCACGACGCTTATTAAAATAGCCTTACCTTGATAATCCGCTAATGTGATGGGTGTAAATGAGCCATCAACTACTTTGAAGTCTGGCGCTTTATCACCAAGGCTTACACCTTGCCCTAATAACGTGATTGGTTTTGACTGCACTGATACTTTGCCAGCATCTAAGGTGTTTTCGGTCATATCCGCAGCAAAAGCCATCGAACAAAAGGCACTAAAAGCAAAAGTAAGCGAACGAAGCATAAGGTATTTCCTTTAGAATTAACGCAATTAGCGTGAGTGTATTATAATCACCTATAGACACCAAGTGTTTAGTGCAATTTAAAATTGTAATGCATGGTTACATTGATTAACATGATGCAGTGATAAGTTTGTACCTTACTAATAAAAATAAAAGCACATTGGCTTGATATATGCGGCCAATGTAAGCGATCAGAGAGAGACTATGTCAACATCGGTTCTTATTTGTGATGATTCTAAGCTTGCGCGCCGTCAGTTAGCTCGTTCGTTGCCCGATGATTGGGATATTAAAGTTGAGTTTGCTGAGGATGGGGTGCACTGTATTGAGCAGATTAAAGCGTTAAGTCCTGAAATTCTATTTCTTGATTTAAATATGCCACAAATGGATGGCTATGAAGTACTGCAAGCAATCCAAAAGCAAGGCTTAAACGTTTTAACTGTGGTGGTCTCCGGCGATATTCAGCCGAATGCGCATCAACGAGTGATTGAACTTGGTGCGATAGATTTTATTCAAAAGCCCTGCGATGCACAAAAACTCGCTGAAATTATCGAACATCATGGTATTAAAGATAAAGCCATGCGTGAACGGCTATCACATCGTTTAGGGGAGCAAGTTGACCCTGATGTGAGAGATATCTATCAAGAACTTACAAATATTGCTATGGGTCAAGCAGGAGATCTACTTGCTCGTTTACTGAATGTATTTGTTGAGTTGCCTATTCCGAATGTTAATATTCTTGAAGTCAATGAATTAGATATGGCACTGCGCTCAATTGACGCGAATGCGTCGACTTCTGGCGTGTGCCAAGGTTTTATTGGCGGTGGGGTTTCTGGTGAAGCCTTGTTATTACTGAATGATTCAAGCTTTAAAGAAATCGCGTCCTTAATGGATTATCAAGGTGAGCTTAATAATAAAGTTGAGCTGGAGTTACTAATGGACATTAGTAACATTCTTATCGGTGCAATTTTAACTGGTTTATCGCGTCAATTAGATATGACGTTTAGTCAAGGGCACCCAGTTGTACTTGGACAACATTGTGATGTAGCTGATTTAGTGAAAGCAAATAAATCACGTTGGCAACGTACTTTAGCCATAGAAATTAGCTATGGTATTGAAGACCACAATATAAATTGTGATCTAATGCTGTTGTTTACAGAAGATTCACTAAAAACGTTGAAGTACAAAGTTGCTTACCTATTAGAAGACTAACACTATGCCTGCTGCTGATTTTAATATGAATGAGATCCATTGGTTAATGGATATGTTTAACACCGTCGATATTGGTTTAGTGGTGCTAGACAGAGATTATAAAGTGTGTATTTGGAATGGCTTTATGGAAAACCATTCCGGTATGTTACCCAGTGCAGTGAAAGATAAAGATCTGTTTGATTTATTTCCATCAATAGACGAAAAATGGTTTCGTAGTAAATCTGAGTCAGTGTTTATTTTAAAAAACCGCTCATTTACGATTTGGGAGCAGCAGCCCTATATTTTTCGTTTTAAAAACTATCGACCAATTACCGGCAAAGCCGATCACATGTATCAAAACGCAACGTTTATTCCGCTTTCTAATACGATGGGTGAAGTAGGGCACATTTGCATCATAATTTATGATGTTACTGATGTAGCTGTTAATAAAAAAGAGCTGGAAGAAGTTAATCGTAAATTGGAACAAGTAAGTCGAACTGATGCGCTGACACAACTAGCTAATCGCGGTCATTGGGAGAACACCCTTCGCCAAGAGTTTCTACGTATAAAACGCAGTGCTGGTTGCAGTACACTATTAATGTTTGATATCGACCACTTTAAAAAAGTAAATGATGAATACGGCCATCGCTGTGGTGACGAAGCACTTCGCAACATAGCCGATTTATTGCGTAAGACATTGCGTGAAACTGATATTGCAGGGCGCTACGGCGGCGAAGAATTTGCAGTGACCTTACTAGATACAGATCGCCAAGGTGCTGAAATATTTGCAGAGCGCCTACGTAGCCTGGTTGAAAATTCCTCTATTTACTTTGATGGACAGCAAATTAAAATGACAGTGAGTATTGGTTTTGCATGTTTTCAAACGCATTTTGAGCGATATGAAAAATGGATTGAAGCGGCAGATAAAGCACTTTATTTTTCCAAAGAAAATGGTAGAAATTGTGTCACTGCTTATCAGGATTTAAATGAATCGTAATACAAAAAATGACGCAACAGCGTCATTTTCTTTATCACTCGGTTGCTTGAATATTACTGCGTAGTATGACGAGAATCATCTGATGGGCACTGTCCAAGAGTCGTGATTTCACCGGTGGGCAACTCTTGCTCAAGCTTTACTTTAAACCCCCACAGTCTGTAAAGGTGTTTTAATACCTCATCATGAGACTTTGCTAGTGGGATATTTTGGTGTGGCACATAGCGTAAGGTTAAAGAACGATCTCCCCTAATATCTACATCGAACACTTGAATGTTAGGCTCATGATTACTTAAGTTATATTGTGCCGAAAGTGCCGTTCGTACGGCGTGATAGCCGTTTTCATCATGTATAGCACCAATGTGTAAGTTTGGATCTTTTTCGTGATCGATAATAGTGAACAGCTTAAAATCACGGATTAATTTAGGCGATAGAAATTGGCTGATGAAACTCTCATCTTTAAAGTTTTCCATCGCAAAATGCAAGGTATCTAGCCAATTACTACCTGCATAGTCAGGAAACCATCGTCTATCTTCCTCGGTTGGGTTTTCGCAGATACGGCGAATATCTACCATCATATTAAAGCCCAATGCATAAGGGTTAATACCTGAGTAATAATTGCTATTATAAGGGGGTTGGTAAACTACATTAGTATGGCTTTGTAAAAACTCCAGCATAAATGAATCGGTGAGTTTTCCTTCATCGTATAAGTGGTTCAAAATTGTATAATGCCAAAATGTCGCCCAGCCTTCATTCATCACTTGGGTTTGTTTTTGCGGATAAAAATATTGGGAAATTTTCCGTACAATACGGATTACTTCTCGTTGCCAAGATTCGAGTAATGGGGCATTTTTTTCAATAAAATAAAGTATGTTTTCTTGCGGTTCAGAGGGAAAGTGCCGCTCGCGCTTTTTAGTTTCTTGTTGATGTGATGGAATAGTACGCCAAAGTTCGTTTACTTGCGATTGCAGGTAATCCTCACGCTCTTGCTGGCGCTTTTGCTCTTCAAATAAAGATATTTGTTGAGGACGCTTATAACGATCAACGCCATAGTTCATAAGGGCATGACATGAGTCTAGGAGGTTTTCGACCTCATCAATGCCATACTTTTCTTCACAACGAGCAATGTAGTTTTTTGCAAATAACAAGTAATCAATAATTGAACTGGCATCGGTCCACGTTTTAAATAAGTAATTTCCTTTAAAAAATGAGTTATGGCCATAACATGCATGTGCCATAACCAGTGCCTGCATAGGCAGGGTGTTTTCTTCCATTAAGTAAGCAATACAGGGATCTGAATTAATAACAATCTCATACGCTAAACCCATTTGCCCGCGTTTGTAGTTTTGTTCTGTTTGAATAAACTTTTTACCATAAGACCAGTGGCTGTAACCAATAGGCATACCAACGCTAGAATAGGCATCCATCATTTGTTCTGCGGTGATCACCTCGATTTGATTAACGTAGGTATCGAGACGATAATGCTCGGCCACACGGGCTATTTCGTCTTGGTATTGTTGCAGTAACTCAAATGTCCAATCTGGCCCATCACTCATTCGTTTATCGGTCATATAAATACCTCGCTGTGCAACTTATGCTGCACCTTGGTGTTGACGACTCTTTTTAAATAGCTCACGGAAAATAGGGTAAATATCCTCAACATTACGAATGTGTTGGATAGCAAAATTGTCATGAGTTTGACAAATATTTTGGTATTCACGCCATAGACTTTGATGAGCTCGGGTAGTGATCTCAATGTAGGCGTAGTAACGCACATCTTTTAAGAGCTTGTTACGCAAAATTTCACCGCATTGCGGTGAGTCATCAGCCCAATTGTCGCCATCAGACGCTTGCGCAGCATAGACATTCCACTCACCTGCGTTATAGCGCTCTTGTATGATTTCATGCATTAGTTTAAGTGCACTAGATACAATTGTGCCCCCTGTTTCTTGAGAATAGAAAAACTCTTGCTCATCCACTTCTTTAGCTTGGGTGTGATGGCGGATATACACCACTTCAATATCTTTGTAACTGCGCGTTAAAAATTGATAAAGCAATATATAAAAGCGCTTTGCCATATCTTTAGTTGCTTGGTCCATTGAGCCTGAGACATCCATAATACAAAACATCACTGCTTTACTCGTTGGGTGTGGCTGCTTTTCATAATTACGAAAACGCAGGTCGTAGTTGTCAATAAACGGAACTGCGTCTATACGCTTTTGTAATGCAGCAATTTCTTGCTCAAGTAAAGCAATGGCGGCGATATCTGGTTTGCCCTCAGCCATTAATAAAGCTAGTTGCATCTGTAATTCAGCCAATTGCCGCTTTTTACCGGCAGTCATTGCTACACGCCTTGCCAATGAACCTTGTAAAGAGCGCACTATATCAATGTTACTTGGCATGCCATCACTGCAAAAACCAGCGCGATGGGTCTTCATTTGCACCAGCTTATCTAACTGGTTCTGTTGTAAATTAGGCAGCTCTAAATCTTCAAACAGTAAATCTAAGTACTCGTCTTTAGATATTGAGAATACAAAATCATCCTGGCCTTCACCGGAATCACTCGCTTCACCTTCGCCCGCGCCACCACTGCCTTGCCCCCCTTGCGGGCGTTTAATTTTATCCCCGGTGGAAAATTGATCATTCCCCGGATGTATTTGTTCACGGTTACCGCCTTTTCCTTGATGAAAAGTTGGCTCACTGATATCCCGCTGTGGGATTGTGATACTTTCTCCACTACTGGTATCAGTGACGCTACGCTTATTTATCGCATCGGATACCGCCTCTTTTATTTGTTTTTTATAGCGCCTGATAAAACGTTGACGATTTAACGTGCTCTTATTCTTACCGTTCAGGCGACGGTCTATAAAATGCGCCATAAAGCCCCCTAAAATACTTCAGTTTGATTGTTATTGTGATTTACGCACTCGTAAATACCACTCAGATAACAAACGTACTTGTTTTTGGGTATAGCCTTTTTCTACCATGCGATTAACAAAATCCTCGTGTTTTTTCTGATCTTCTGCGGATGTTTTCGCGTTGAAAGAAATAACCGGCAATAGATCTTCTGTGTTTGAGAACATTTTTTTCTCAATCACAGTGCGTAGTTTTTCGTAGCTGGTCCACAGAGGGTTTTTTCCGTTGTTGTGCGCTCGCGCTCGAAGTACAAAGTTGACTATTTCATTGCGGAAGTCTTTTGGATTTGAAATACCCGCTGGCTTTTCAATTTTTTCAAGTTCAGCATTGAGTGCCTCACGGTTAAATAGTTGGCCAGTATCCGGATCGCGATACTCTTGGTCTTGGATCCAAAAGTCGGCATAAGTGACGTAACGGTCAAAAATGTTTTGCCCGTACTCAGAGTAAGACTCTAAGTACGCAGTTTGTAATTCTTTACCAATAAACTCGACATATTGCGGAATTAAATAGCCTTTTAAATGACTCAAATAACGTTCTTCCACGTCGGCTGAGAATTGTTCGCGCTCAATTTGCTGTTCTAACACGTAGAACAAATGCACTGGGTTAGCGGCAACTTCAAGGGTATCAAAGTTAAATACGCGCGATAAAATTTTAAACGCAAAGCGGGTTGAAAGCCCAGTCATGCCCTCATCAACACCAGCGTAATCACGATACTCTTGGTAAGACTTTGCTTTTGGATCGGTGTCTTTTAAGCTTTCACCATCATAGACCCGCATTTTTGAGTAGATACTGGAATTTTCTGGATCTTTTAAGCGCGACAAAGTAGTGAATTTTGCCAATGTTTCCAGTGTTCCAGGAGCACACGGGGCATTATATAATTCACTGTGTTCTAATAGTTTATCGTAAATTTTCACTTCTTCTGAAACGCGTAAGCAATAAGGTACTTTGACGATATATACTCGGTCTAAAAATGCTTCATTGTTTTTGTTGTTTTTAAACGTTTGCCACTCTGATTCATTTGAGTGGGCCAAAATCATCCCGCTGAAGGGCAGTGCGCTGATCCCTTCTGTGCCATTATAGTTGCCTTCTTGGGTGGCTGTTAATAATGGGTGTAAGACTTTGATTGGTGCTTTAAACATTTCAACAAACTCCATTAAACCTTGATTAGCAAGGCATAATGAACCTGAATAAGCATACGCATCCGCATCATTTTGAGCGTAGTGCTCTAATTTGCGAATATCTACTTTACCAACCAGTGCAGAAATATCTTGATTGTTTTCATCCCCTGGCTCAGTTTTTGCGATGGCTATTTGGTTCAAGATAGAGGGATAGCGTTTAACTACCTTGAATTGGCTAATATCACCATTAAACTCAGATAAGCGTTTAGTGGCCCACGGCGACATGATGGTTTTTAAATAACGGGGTTTAATGCCGTATTCTTTTTCCATCAGTTCTGCGTCTTCATTTGGATCAAATAACGACAGTGGGTGGTCATTAACAGGCGACCCTTTAATTGAATAAATAGGCACTTGTTGCATTAAATACTTAAGCTTTTCGGCAATGGAAGACTTGCCACCACCAACGGGGCCAAGTAAGTAGAGCACTTGTTTGCACTCTTCAAGGCCTTGTGCCGCATGTTTTAGGTAGGATACGATTTGCTCAATGGCATCCTCCATACCGTAAAAGTCATTAAAAGCGGGGTAGCGGGCAACTACTCGATTTGAAAATAACCGACTTAAACGGGCATCTTTGGATGTGTCGATCATTTCGGGTTCGCCAATGGCAGTTAATAATCGTTCAGGTGCACTGGCGTAAGCCGATTTATCAGTTTTACAAATTTCTAAGAACTCAGCGATACTGTACTCTTCTTCTTGTGCCGCTTCGTATCGTGCTTGGTAATGCTCAAAAATACTCATGGAGACCTCCAAAAACCTGCTTAAACTAGGTGCTTACAAATTTAAAAAGTAGCAAAGGTTATTTAAAGCTTAGTCATGAATTTAGATTTTTGTGCAATAAAATTAAAAATTTATGTTAGAAAATAAAAAAGACGCCGTAGCGTCTTTTAAATTAAGCTTGCTCGAATCGAGCAATTAATTATGCGAAGTTAGCGTTCGCGAATTCCCAGTTAACAAGCGACCAGAAAGCTTTTAAGTAATCTGGACGAACGTTACGGAAATCGATGTAGTAAGCATGTTCCCACAGATCCACTGTTAGGATCGGTGTTACACCTTCTTGTGTTAGTGGTGTTGCAGCGTTAGACGTATTAACGATGTCTAAAGAACCATCTGCTAATTTAACTAACCAAGTCCAGCTTGAACCGAAGTTGTTAACTGCTTTGTCATCAAAAGCTGCTTGGAATGCTTCAAACGAACCCCATTTAGCATTGATAGCATCTGCAACCGCGCCCGTTGCTGCGCCACCGCCATTTGGAGATAAGCTGTTCCAGTAGAAAGTGTGGTTCCAGATCTGTGCTGCATTGTTAAATACACCACCTTCTGAAGAGCAAACTACTTCTTCAAGTGTTTTATTTTCGAATTCAGTACCACCTACTAAACCGTTAAGTTTTACAACGTATGTATTGTGGTGTTTGCCGTGGTGAAACTCGAGTGTTTCTTGTGAAATATGTGGCTCAAGTGCGTTAATTGCATATGGTAGTGACGGTAGTTCAAATGCCATTTTTTATCTCCATCTTCTTTTGGTTGATAGTCCAAATAGTAATAGGTAATACCTGTTCAAACAGAGTAGTTGCCTATACCAAATGGGATTATAGTGTTACTATAATTGTTGAGTATTTTACTCAAGTTTTAGCAAACAGCAATGCTAAACAGCAGTGCAAATGCAAGACTATTTAGATTGCGGCTATATTTGCCCACTTTAAGACACATATATGAGGCTAAATGAAAATTTTTCAAGCCTTGATATGTTCAGCTATCGTCACTTTTGAGGTTGTAGATGGAAACCATTGATAAAATTAAACAACAGATTTCTGAAAATCCAATTATCCTTTATATGAAAGGCTCGCCTAAACTACCAAATTGTGGTTTTTCTTCACAAGCGTCTCAAGCACTTATGTCATGCGGTGAGCCGTTTGCTTATGTTGACATTTTACTCAACCCAGATATCCGTGCCGAACTTCCTGCTTACGCTAATTGGCCAACATTCCCTCAGTTGTGGGTGGAAGGTGAGTTAATTGGTGGCTGTGATATCATTATTGAAATGTTTCAACGTGGTGAATTACAACCACTGATCACAGAAACTGCAGCCAAATATAAAGAAGCTGATGCCGAATAATTTTTGTGCTTTATGCTAATTTAGTGAAAAGCCGCTTAGTAGCGGCTTTTTTGTGGCATTTTATAAGACTGTTCACACACTAGGCAAAATTACATGGATATTAAGCCCGCCACTGTTACGATTATGTAAGCTAATTTGACCATGGTGTGCTTCAACTATTTCACGGCATAACGCAAGTCCTAAGCCGCTACCCGTTACTTTGGTTGAATAAAATGGGATCAAAGCATTTGCCATTACTTGCTCACTCATACCTTTACCTTGATCACTTACGCTGATATGGGTACCTTTGGTATCTTGTGAAATACAGACGCTCACCTGCTCGGGGGCAGAGCCAGATTCGTGGGCATTTTTGAGTAAGTTGATCAATAACTGTTCTATTTGAGTTGGATCAGCAAGCGTGGTTACATCTTTGTTTATTTCGAGTATAAACTGCCATTGGCGCTGTAATTGTTCCAGTAATACTGGCCAATCAAGTGTAATGACTTGTGGTGTTGGTAATTTTGCAAACTTACCATAGCCTTGGACAAACTCATTAAGGTGTTTGATACGCTCTGAGATGGTTTCAAAAACCCGCTTAAGCCTTGGTTCGTTCAGGTTTTCACTGAGTAACTGGCCGCTGTGTAACATTGATGACATGGGGCCAAGCGAGTTATTGAGCTCATGACTAATAATACGAATGACTTTTTTCCACACCTCAACTTCTTGACGACTCAGTTCTCGAGTCAATTGTTTAAATACATATAAATAATGATATTGATTATTTAGCAATAATTTACCTGTTGATAAATGCCATGCTTGGGCTTCTTGATTCTCTGCTTCTAGAGTAAATAAACCATCACTACCACGCTGTAATGCTTGGCTTAATTGTGGGTGAGCATTAGTAAGTAATTGCTCAAATTGACTGCCTTCAAGGGCCGTTTTCGCGTTAAAAAGATCCCGAGCACTGTAGTTACTGTAAACAATAAAGCCTTTATCATTTTTTAAAAGGACGGCTTGCGGTGAACTTTGCAGCACTTTATCAAGCATTAACTCGCGTTGATAAATCCATTGTTTTTCTTGGCGTAGTTGCTTTGCACTTTGATTATACAGCTGACACAATCGGCCTAATTCATCATTGTTGTTATAGGCAAGTTGAGTGGTTAGTTCACCATCTTTAAGGTTAAGTAATCCTGTTTCTAACGAGTGCATACCTTGCACTGTGGAGCGACAGAGCCGAAATGACACATAACTGGCTATCAGCACAGTCAAAAGTGTATTTACACCAATTAAAAGCCAGTCTAACTGTGTTAACCAACTGATTATCCAAACCGGAATAATGGCTGATATGTTACATAACAACATAAGCTTGGTGGTGATAGATAAAAAGAATTTATTGCTTTGCATCAATAATCGATCTCAAATTTTTGTAAACGTCGGTACAATGCCTGACGACTTAAACCAAACTGGCGAGCTACTTTGGCGATAACACCTTGATGCTCACGCATTGCTTCTTCTAAAGCTAATTTTGTGGGTTCTTGTTTTGTCGGCTGAGCGTGGCTAGTGAGCGATTGCAGGGCGAAATCATCAAGGGTAATATCACCATCTGGTTTGAGTACCGCAACACGTTTACAGGCATTTTCAAGCTCACGAACATTGCCAGGCCATGGGTGTGCAAGTAAACCTTGTTCGATCGCAATTGATAGCTCTCGATCACCTAGAAAATGTTTGGCAAGTGTTAAAATATCGTCAGGGCGCTGTGCTAAATTTGGTAAATTGAGCTCAATGACATTGAGACGATAATATAAATCTTCACGAAAGCGTCCGGCACGAATAGCCGCTTTTAAGTCTTCATTGGTGGCGGAAATAACCCGAACATTTACTTGTTGTGTTTTTGTTGAGCCGAGTCGCTCAAACTCACCGGTTTGCAAAACGCGTAATAACTTCATTTGTCCAGATAACGGTAAGTTACCTATTTCATCTAAAAATAGTGTGCCGCCATCGGCGGCTTCAAAGCGGCCAATTCGTTGTTTGGTGATACCAGTGTACGCCCCAGCTTCAGCACCGAATAACTCAGCTTCAATTAAATCCTGGGGCAGGGCACCGGCATTAATGGTTAAAAATGGCGCATGCTTTAAATGAGAGTTAGCTTGGATAATCTGTGCAATGCGCTCTTTGCCACTCCCATTTGCGCCAGTGATCAGCACAGATACATCTGATTTTGCCACTTGGATTGCCATATTGAGCACTTTTTCCATTGCGGTACTTTGATAAACCAAACCAACTAAATCGGCATCGGCTAAACTGGCTGTGCGTTCTTGCTGGTGGCGAGCATAAGTGGCATTTTGTTGTTTTGTATGGCCAAGCTCGATTAGGTTATTTACACAGATCAGTAATTTGCTATCGTCCCAAGGCTTGGGTAAATAATCGGCGGCACCGGCTTTAACCAGTTCAACTGCTGTTGCAAGTTCTGTCCACGCGGTGATCAAAATAATCGGTAAGAGTGGGTTAAGTTTTCGTAATTGGTAAAATAACACCTTGCCTTCTTCACCTGAGGTGGTGTCATTACTAAAATTCATATCTTGGATAACGAGTGAGATACGTTGATATTGCACTATTTGTAACGCTTCAAGCGGGGTTTTTGCCGTGACCACCTGATAGTCATGAATTTCTAATAGTAATGACAAGGCTTCTAAAATAGCGGGATTGTCATCGACAATAAGTATTTTTTCCATGTGAATTTAATCGCTGTTTATTTTTATTAGATAATGGTTTTATGAAAATGCTACACCGAATTATCTCAGTGTAGCATAGCTTAGGAAATGCTTTATATGCTTCGTGTGGCAATACTTGGTGATATGTTGGCGGCACGTTTTGCTGGGCCAAATACCGCAAGTAAGCTCATTACAAACACCATAAGTGCGGTGCCGGCAATATAGCTAGGTGGTAGTGCAGCAATTGAAAAGTGCTGCATTAAAAGTTGCCCGAGCAATAGTGCAGCTATTACACCGAGTATTAGGCCTGCAGTGCAAATCATCGCATTTTCCACTAAAAAGTAGTTAATGATGGCTGACTTTCTAGCGCCTAATGCACGGCGAGTACCGATTTGCTTGGTGCGTTTGCTGATATTAAATAAAGTTAAACCAAAAATCCCCAGCGCGGTGACTAATACTAAAATAGTGATTAATACAATTAGCATACGCATCATTAACGTATCTTGCGCCATGTAATTTTCTTTGGCTTCATCTAAGCCTCGTACGCGAATAATCACACGCTTGTCATAACTTTTTAGCATTTCATCTTCAATTGTACTGGCCAGTTGTGCACGTTGCTTAACATCGGTTCGAACAATAAAGTTGCCCGAAATATTTGGATTAATATAAGGGATCAAAGCGACATTATCAGGGCGGCTATCTTTCATCCAAGGGCCTTTTGCTTTTTTGATAATACCCACTATTTTAAGGGCGATATCGCCTAAATAGACTGTTTTTCCCAAAGCGTCAGTATCAGAAAATAACTCATCGGCTAATGTTTGGGTAATAATGGTCACATTGGCGCGTTGCTCATTATTATCAGTAACAATGACTTCACTTTCGTTAAAATTACGTCCAGATGCAAGTTCAAGTCCTAATGTGTTTAGCGCATGGTCATCGGTAAAAAAATATGCTGTTCTGGCGGAAAGCCCAGGTTCTGGGGCAGGGTTAATACTAAAGTCAGACGAACTGCCGCTACCAGAAAGTGGTGTATTACTAATATAGGCTGCATCAATTACGTTGGGTAGTCCACGTAACATCGTTTCGTCTAGCTCAAATTGCTGGTGACTTTCGACATCATTACCAAACAACATTACATGAAACGAAAATATTTCGTCTTCAGGATAGCCGGTTTCCTGGCTTAAGTAGCTGACTTTATCTTCGATTATAAATGCGGCATTACTGACAATCGCGGTGGTAATAGCTATTTGCAGTAATAACAATATGGCACCTATTTTTGAGCGGCATAGTGCGTGAAAAATTGGTTTTATTTCTAACATAATGTGCACCTATTGGCTCTTGAGGTAAATTGTCGGGTTGGTTTTACAGACTAACCACGCAGGGTAAAGCCCCGCTACAATACATGTTGTAATTGCAATAACAGGTGCACTGAGTAACATGGTGAAATCCATTGTGGCGATTGCTGAATAGTAATCATAGCTTTGACGAACACCCCAGAGCCCTAATTGAGCAAGTACTATACCGACTAAGCCACCAAAACAACCAAGCATAGCCACTTCAACAAGGTGTTGTAAAAAGACTTGTCGTTTACTGGCACCTAGTGCACGGCGGACACCTACCTCTGATGCTCTGCGCAAAAATTTAGCTAATAGTAAGCCAAGGATATTAGCTAAACAAACAGCTAAAAACATGAAGCTCAAGGCAACTAAGATTTTGTTGTCTTCACTGACGACTTTGTTGTACTGCATCCATTGGTTAACATCTCGTAAGCTATAAGTAAGCTCTTTACGATTGAAACGGCCATGCTTTTGTTGTTCTTCCATGTAAGCCATTAAAAAGTTTTCGTATTCTTGCTTTTGTTGTGCATCGTTTAGTTCTACCCAAAATTGAACCCACACCATTTCTGATTGTAACTTAGCTTTAAAGCTTCTAACGTCTTCATGTTTCCAGCCATTGGTGTTCCCCCAGTTGCCAAATTCTCTTGCTTCTACAAGGCTAAATGGTAAGAACATGCTTTCAGGTTCGTTAAAAACGCCATTATTTAAATCGTAGTATTTAACCACTAATGGCCAACTTTTTGTGACGCCGATGACTTCATAACTTTCGTTATCAAGGTAAAGAATCTTGCCGACAGAGTTTTTACCAGCGAATAGTCTTTCATTCAGTTCTTCACTTATTACTACGACAGGGGCGGCGTTTTCTTCTTGCTGTTGTGACCACTTATTACCGTACAAGAACTCAAGTTGAAACATCTCAAAAAATTCAGGGGTAGTCATTCGTGCACTTTTACTAAAAGGCTTAACAGTGTCTGAGTCGGTGTACACAGAAAAGCCACTGCGTAGCATACTTAAACGTTTACCTTCAGTATTAGCACGATATAAATTGGTAGCATCTTGATAGGTCAGTTGCATGGGGAGATTGTCGTCTGTCCACCACGTATGACCGTCATCCATTATTTGCAGTTGCACACTAAACAGTTGACTGCTTTTATGTGGAATAGGATCCGCCGACATCATGTGATAAACGCTTAAACTGGTCATGGTTACACCAATCCCGATGGCAATCGCCAGCACCATTAAAAAGCTCACTAACGGGGTGCGCTTAAAACTACGCCAACTTAAATCGAGGTAATGTAATAGCATAAGTTACACCCCAGCCACATTTTTAAGGGTTTGTGCCCCTTGGTATAAGGTAAAGTCGGCTAGTTGCCCATCGACTACCTGAATGTTACGCGGTGCGCGACGTGCAAGTTCTGGATCATGGGTCACCATAATGATGGTCGCGCCGTCACGATTAATTTGCTCAAGTAACTCCATCACTTGACGGGCCATTAGGCTGTCGAGGTTACCGGTTGGTTCATCGGCAAGTAAAAAGCGCGGCTTACCAGCAAGGGCGCGAGCAATCGCGACTCGTTGTTGTTGACCACCTGATAATTGCTGCGGCAAGTGCTTGGCACGTGAGGCTAAACCTACCTGCTCTAAACATTGCTCTATGCGGCGTTTACGCTCATTGGCTTTAATGCCTCTATAGCGCAGTGGTACTTCAATATTCTCGTATAAATTTAAATCAGGAATAAGGTTAAAACCTTGGAAAATAAAGCCAATTTTTTGGTTACGAACGTCGGCGCGTTGATTGTCATTGAGTTTACCGACATCAATGCCATCAAGTAGATATTGACCACTACTAAAAGGCTCTAACATACCTGCGATGTTTAAAAAGGTGGTTTTTCCTGAGCCGCTAGGACCGGTTACTGCAATGAACTCGCCTTCTTCTACGTGTAAATTAAAGTCACGTAATGCATGAGTTTGTACCATTTCTGTTTGGTACAGCTTGCTGATGTTATTCATCTTAAGCATGAGTTGCTCCTTGTAATATAGTTGTTCTTATCTAAGTAATAATGTTGGTGCTTGTTTAAAGTTGTCGTAACTGGATATGATCAGTTGATCACCGGGGCTGACACCTTGTAGCAATTCTATTGCGTTGATACTGCTTGCACCGGTTGTGATTTTTACCAGTTGCGCGGTATCGCCGATGACTTTGTAAGCTTGTGTACCACCTTGCTGCATGAATGCCCCGCGTTTTACTTGCAATACGTCATCACGGTTTTCTAATAAAATCCGTGCCGTTAAGCGTTGGTTTTGGCGAATACCTTCGAGCTCTTTATCAAAGCGCACTCGAGTGGTCACTTCACGATTATTAACTTCAGGTGAAATTGCCGATAACACACCGGTCACTTTTTTTGCCCCAAGTGTTAGCTCAACTTCCATTCCGAGTCCTAGCTCATTGGCATAACTTTCAGGTACTTGCAGTTGTGCTTCAAAGTTACTTAAATCAACCAAAGTCATCAAAGGTTGACTTTGCGTTACAGCTTCTTTTTGTTGCACCAGTAAGTTACCAACAATACCGTTGACGCTGGCTTTAATTGTTAAGTTGCTAACTTGGCGGTTTAAGTCATCCACAATCAATTGTTGACGAGCAAGATCACGCTCTGCTGCTTTGAGCTCAAATGCAAGGGTATCTTTTGCAAGTGTCACTTCTTGTTGAGCGTGTTTATAAGAAAGTTTGGCACGAGCGAGATCATCGACTGCTTTTTCTAAATCAATCTGGCTGATCAAGTTTTTTTCGATAGAAAGCTTAGCACGGCGGTTTTCTCTGTCTGCTGCATTAAGTTCTACTTGGGCAAGTTCTAATGTCTTTGTTAGGCTAAGTTTTTGGCGACGCGCTTCTAAATGCTTACGCTGTAACTCGCCATCAAGACGTGCTAATACAGATAGTTGTTGTTTTAATTCGTTGGTCAATTCTGGGCTTTCGACTAGCGCGATAGTATCACCTTGGTTAACTTGATCCCCAGCTTTTACCAGTAAATCAACGTAGCCACGTTGTGGGCTATACACTTTAGGGGCGGTTGCAGCGACAATTTTACCGCTGGCAGCAACATCACGAACTAGACGGCTCATATTAACTGTTGCGATCTGTAATGAAGCCCGATCAACAGAAATACTGCCTGAGTTACTACCCATAAACGCTTGGGCACACAAAGCAATAATGGCCAGTGTTAGTACAACAAGGGTGATGGGCTTTTTATAACTGCGTTTAGGTGTCACGCTAGTATCTTGTGCACTGGTATCTTTTATCATGGGTGATCCTTAAATATGTTTATCTTCGAAATAAGTGATCATCAAAGTCACTGCAAATACAGTGATAGGTGAAACTAAAAATAGACTGAGAATAAACATAAAGAGTGTCCTGTAATTAACTTGTACTGTTTATTCGAATATCGTGCCAACAATTAATTCATTAATTTTCAATTGCTTATCTTTTTATCGAGAAATAAATGTGTCCGTGGACAGATCAAGTGTCCGCGGCGGACAGTTATTCTCAATCGCTTTCCGTTTAGGGAAAGCGACTCACTGATTACATAAAACTGGAATGGGTAATTTATGCAATTATGCTTATTTTTATTGATAGTTATGCATTACTTTGCTAATTCTCAACGGGGATTAAAAACAAGTTAGTTTAAGCTTTTACTCTAAGTTGATTGTGGATAACGATTCACGCATACAGAAAACGATAATAAATAACAATATAGATAAAATGCACATAACGCAGTTTAATGAATAAATATTCACTTTTGAGTGTGTTTACGTTGACGTAAACTGCAGCATTGCTGTGGGGGCTTTTTTACAACTTGTTAAATATGACACCAGTGTCATAAAAAAATAATGGCTGAATTACCGCTAATTGTTAAAAATTAAGATGAAATAAAAAGATTGTTTTGTAGTGAGAAATATTCAAGAATGTGAATATGTATTCAAAATGCTATTGACTCTATGTATAATTGGCGATAGTTTTGACTGTCTGCTAGCACACCGTCAAAAAGGTCATTCATAGCTAGCTGTTGTAGCAAGGGGAGGGGTCTATGTTATACGACTCAAAATTAGAAAAAGATAATTGTGGCTTTGGCTTAATTGCCCAAGTCAATGGTCAAGCAAGTCATCGCTTAATTCGTACAGCGATCACGGGCTTAGACCGTATGGAACACCGTGGTGGTATTTCTGCCGACGGTAAAACAGGCGATGGCTGTGGTTTATTATTACAAAAACCAGATAGCTTTTTTCGTGCAATCGCCAGCGAGAATAATTGGCACTTGGGTAAAAATTATGCCGTAGGTATGATTTTCTTAAATTCAGATCCAGTACTTGCGCAAACAGCAAAAGATATATTGAGTGAAGAACTCGAAAAAGAAACCCTCAATATTCAAGGTTGGCGTGTTGTACCTACAGATCCATCGTGCCTAGGACCTATTGCGAAAAAGCAATTGCCAGGTTTTGAGCAAATTTTTGTAAATGCACCTGAAGGCTGGCGTCCAAAAGATTTAGAACGTCGCTTGTATGTTGCGCGTCGTCGTGCTGAAAAACGTTTGAGCAGCGATGAAGGCTTTTACATTGCTAGCTTATCGGGTCTTGTGACTATCTACAAAGGCTTAATGATGCCTGTGGATCTGCCTAACTTCTACTTAGATTTAGCAGATATCCGCATGACTAGTGCAATATGTGTTTTCCACCAACGTTTCTCAACTAATACGCAACCACGTTGGCCTTTGGCTCAACCGTTCCGTTATTTAGCGCACAATGGTGAGATCAACACAATTCAAGGTAACCGTCAGTGGGCACGCGCGCGCTCTTATAAATTCGCATCGCCGCTTATTCCAGATTTACAATCTGCCGCGCCTTTTGTAAATGAAACCGGTTCGGATTCATCAAGTCTTGATAATATGCTTGAGCTATTTTTAGCCGGTGGCATGGATTTATTCCGCGCTATGCGTATGCTTGTGCCGCCTGCATGGCAGAAAAACCGTGCTATGGATGATGACCTACGCGCGTTTTATGATTTTAACTCAATGCACATGGAGCCTTGGGATGGTCCAGCGGGCATTGTTATGTCAGATGGTCGCTTTGCAGCGTGTAACTTAGACCGTAATGGTTTACGTCCTGCGCGTTATGTGATCACTCAAGATGGTTTTATTACATTAGCATCAGAGGTGGGTATTTGGGATTACACCGCTGATGAAGTCGTTGAAAAAGGCCGTGTGGGTCCTGGTGAGTTATTAGTTATTGATACTCAACAAGGTAAAATTTGGCATTCAGATGAAATTGACCAAGATTTAAAATCACGCCATCCTTATAAAGCATGGCTTGAGGCCAATGTTAAACGTTTAACCCCATTTGAACAGTTATCAGAGCAAGATGCAGGCAACCGTTCATTTGATAATGAAACATTGCTTAAATACCAAAAAATGTTTGGTTACACTAATGAAGAGCTTGATAGCGTTATTCGTGTAATGGGTGAAATTGGCCAAGAAGCCACAGGCTCAATGGGTGATGATACGCCATTTGCAGTGCTTTCTGAGGGCAATCGCTCGTTGTTTGATTACTTCCGCCAAAAGTTTGCGCAAGTAACGAATCCACCAATCGACCCACTGCGTGAAAACCATGTTATGTCATTAGCGACGTGTATTGGTAGTGAACAAAACGTATTTAATGAGACTACGGGCCACGCAAAACGCCTACAGTTTGATACGCCAATTTTAATGTATGCTGATATGCAACAGTTACTTAGTGCTGACCAAGCGCACTACAGCTACTGTAAAATTGATATCACGTACAGTAAAGAAGAAGGTTTGGCAGATGCGGTAACCCGTATTTGTGATGAAGCACAAGAAAAAGCCGCTGGTGGCTGTGTCATGCTGTTTCTAAGCGACCGTAACTTTAGCGAAGATAGATTACCAATTCCTGCTGCTATGGCGGTAGGTGCTGTACAAAAACGCCTTGTTGATAATAACTTACGTTGTGAATCAAACATCATTATTGAAACCGGTAGTGTGCGTGATGCGCATCAATTTGCCGTCTTAATTGGCTTCGGTGCAACAGCAATTTACCCATACTTAGCTTATGAATCACTGGTTGCAATGAGTGATTCAAAAGTGATTAACAAAAGCTATTGTGAAGTTACGCTTGCTTATCGTAATGCCATCAATAAAGGCTTGTACAAGATCATGTCAAAAATGGGTATTAGTACCGTGGCATCGTATCGTTGTTCAATGTTATTTGAGGCGGTTGGTTTATCTGATGCGATTGTTGATACCTGCTTTAATGGTGTTGCAAGCCGTATTAAAGGCGCATGCTTTACCGATTTTGATGACGACCAGCGTAAACTACATACCTTGGCTTTTAGTAAGCGTAAATTACTGAGCCATGGCGGCTTATTAAAATATGTTCACGGTGGTGAATATCACGCGTATAACCCTGATGTTATTCAAACACTGCAAAAAGCAGTTCGCTCAGGTGAATACAGTGATTACAGTGTATATGCTGATTTGGTTAATAAACGCCCAATCGCTACATTGCGTGACATGTTAGCACTGAAACTGCCTGCGGAAGGTATCAGCATTGATGACGTTGAACCTGCAACTGAGCTATATAAGCGTTTTGACTCTGCAGCAATGAGTATTGGTGCATTATCACCAGAGGCGCACGAAGCACTAGCAATTGCGATGAACCGTTTAGGCGGTTGCTCAAACTCAGGTGAGGGTGGTGAAGATAAACTACGCTATGGTACTGAGAAAAACTCGCGTATCAAGCAAGTTGCGTCGGGTCGGTTTGGTGTAACTCCGCATTATCTTCGTAGTGCAGATGTAATTCAAATCAAAGTAGCGCAAGGTGCAAAACCAGGCGAAGGTGGCCAATTACCGGGTGAAAAAGTCACGCCGTACATTGCCAAACTGCGTTATTCGGTACCGGGTGTAACTTTGATTTCACCACCACCGCATCACGATATTTATTCGATTGAAGATTTAGCTCAGCTAATTTTCGATTTAAAACAAGTTAATCCTAAAGCGTTGATCTCAGTGAAACTGGTTTCAGAGCCTGGTGTAGGTACAATCGCAACCGGTGTTGCTAAAGCTTATGCCGATCTAATTACGATTTCAGGCTATGACGGTGGTACAGGTGCAAGCCCATTAACCTCTGTTAAATACGCAGGTAGTCCGTGGGAACTTGGCCTTGCTGAAACACAGCAAGCACTGGTTGAAAACGGCTTACGCCATCGTATTCGCTTGCAAACAGACGGTGGTTTAAAAACCGGTCTCGATATCATAAAAGCGGCGATTTTAGGTGCTGAAAGCTTTGGTTTTGGTACCGGACCTATGGTGGCACTTGGCTGTAAATATCTACGTATCTGTCATTTAAATAACTGTGCAACCGGTGTTGCAACACAAGACGATACATTACGTCAGAAGCACTATCATGGTCTTCCTGAGATGGCGATGAACTACTTTAAGTTCATCGCTCAAGAAGCACGTGAGATCATGGCAAGCTTAGGTGTAGCTCGATTAACCGACTTAATTGGTCGTCTTGATTTACTTGAAGCCATTGAAGGCAAAACGGCTAAGCAGCAAAAAATTGACTTATCGTCAGTGATTGCTCAGCCAAATAATCCAACGGGTGAAACCTTGTATTGCAGCGCGCCAAATTCGTCGCATTACTTAGGTAAGTTAAACGAAACGTTATTAGCTAAAGCACAGCAAGCAATTGATGAAAGTAGTGGTATCTCACTGGTGAGCCGTATTTGTAATACCGACCGCTCAGTGGGCGCAATGCTCTCTGGCTATATTGCTGATAAGCATGGTAACCAAGGCATGGCCGCAGATCCTGTATCAATTGAACTACATGGTACAGCAGGGCAATCATTCGGAGTATGGAATGCTGGTGGTCTTGAAATGACCCTTGTTGGTGATGCGAACGATTACGTTGGTAAAGGCATGGCTGGTGGCAAGTTGGTGATCCGCCCACCATTGGGTTCATCATTTAAGAGTCATAAAGCAACCATCGCAGGTAATACTTGTTTATATGGTGCAACTGGCGGCAAATTATTTGCTGCAGGTTGTGCGGGTGAGCGCTTTGCTGTTCGTAACTCAGGCGTACAAGCAGTTGTTGAAGGTGTTGGTGATAATGGCTGTGAATACATGACTGGCGGCGTAGTGTGTGTGCTGGGTAATGTCGGTGTGAACTTTGGTGCAGGTATGACTGGTGGTTTTGCCTACATTTTGGATGAGCGCAATGATTTTGAAAAACGCATTAATCCAGAGTTAGTTGAAGTGGTGTTATTAGATGAGTTAGCGTCACACCAAGAGCACCTACGTGGGCTTATTGCTGAGCACTTAGAACTTACAGGTTCAAGCCGTGCAGAAAGCATTTTAGCTAAGTTTGAAAGCTATTTACCAAAATTCAAATTAGTTAAGCCAAAATCAAGTGATGTAAAAAGTTTACTCGGGCATCGCGCTCGCAGTAGTGCTGAACTTCGTGTTCAAGCACAGTAAGGGGGTAGTATGAGCGAGAATGTATATCAATTTATAGACGTGCAGCGGGTTGATCCCCGCAAAAAGCCGATTTCAGCACGTAAAAAGTCATTTGTTGAAATTTACGAACCCTTTTCAGAGAATCAAGTAAACTCGCAAGCGGATCGTTGTCTTGATTGTGGTAACCCATATTGTGAATGGAAATGCCCAGTACATAACTATATTCCACAGTGGTTAAAGTTGATTCGTACTGGCCGTATCCTTGAAGCGGCGGAGTTATCACATAGAACGAACAGCTTGCCTGAAGTGTGTGGCCGTGTCTGTCCGCAAGACCGTTTATGTGAAGGTTCATGTACATTAGACGAAGAGTTTGGTGCAGTAACGATTGGTAATATTGAAAAATACATCACCGATACAGCATTTAAAATGGGCTGGAAGCCTGATATGTCTTATGTGGTATGGACAGACAAAAAAGTCGCCATTATTGGTGCAGGGCCTGCAGGCCTAGGTTGTGCTGATATTTTGGTACGCAATGGTGTAAAACCTGTGGTATTTGACCGTCACCCGGAAATTGGTGGTCTATTAACCTTTGGTATTCCATCATTCAAACTTGAAAAAGAAGTAATGCAAAAACGTCGTGAAATTTTCACTGAAATGGGTGTTGAGTTTAAACTTAATACTGAAGTGGGTGTTGATATTACGATGGATGAAATATTGGCAGAATACGACGCAGTATTTTTGGGAGTGGGGACTTATCAAAGTATGCGTGCGGGCCTTGAAAACGAAGATGCACCAGGTGTTCATGATGCATTACCGTTTTTAATCGGTAACACAAACCGCGTAATGGGCTATGACGAGTCAAATCAAGCTTATATTGATATGGCAAACCAAAAGGTAGTTGTACTCGGTGGTGGTGATACCGCGATGGACTGCGTCCGAACCTCAATTCGTCAAGGTGCCACTAAAGTAACTTGTGCGTATCGTCGTGATGAAGAAAACATGCCAGGCTCTAAACGTGAAGTTAAAAACGCCAAAGAAGAAGGTGTTGAATTTACGTTTAACGTGCAGCCAACCGGTATCGTATTAAATGATGCTGGCCATGTTGCGGGCGTAAAAATGGTTAAAACCCAAATGGGTGAGCCAGATGAAAACGGCCGTAGTCGTGCTGAGATAGTTGCTGGCTCTGAGCATATCATTGAAGCCGACCAAGTACTTATGGCATTTGGTTTCAAACCACACAAAATGGACTGGTTAGAAAAATATGATGTAGAGATTAACCACTGGGGCGGAATTAACGCACCAGAGCAAGGTGAGTTTACACATCAAACAACCAACCCTAAAATCTTTGCTGGCGGTGATATTGTGCGTGGCTCTGATCTAGTGGTAACCGCAATCTTTGAAGGGCGTAACGCCGCGGAAGGGATCATGGACTACTTAAAAGTCTAATTCTTTCATGTCTATAAATGTAAAAAGCAAGCCAATTGGCTTGCTTTTTTTATGGCTTCAGTAATAGCTTTATACCAATCGTGTTAAGTTACTGACCATTTATAGCGACAGATTCATG
>NZ_PNDT01000008.1:0-35097 GCF_005886375.1 Pseudoalteromonas sp. S1727 | reverse complement strand
AGATATTGAATTGACTGTGCTGCAATAAATAAATTTATTGCTGTTGGTCACTCAGTTCAATTGAGACTCTAAATTTGTTTGCATCATCTAGCGAACTAGAATCTGCTGTTAGAACTCAATCTGTACGAGTGCCCACACAGATGATTGCTTTATATTGTTAAAGAACGTTTGAGTTGCCTTGGCGACTCAAGGGAAGCGAATCTTACGCTTTCCTATATTTTTGTCAACACTTAATTTTAAGAAGTTTTAATATTAAGTTTTACTCGACTCACTTACCGTTTGTTCAGCGCTTTTCATTGCTGCCTGCCGGGTCAGTGGATGCGCATTATAGGGATTATCTTGAGGCCGTCAACGCTTTATTTCAGTTTTATTAAATTAATTTAAAATCCGTATAAAATGAGTACAAAAAATGCTTAAAACCTTATCTTCTGTGCATAAATCAAACAACCATAAACACACAAACTGTAAAAATGACCATTTTATAGAAAGAATTGCCAATTACAATTGAGAATGTATACTAATCGCGTTTACGTAGGCGGGCTTATTTATTTCCATAGAATTAAGGAGTAATCGTGTTGAAGAAAGTAACGTTAAGATTATCAGCTATATCATTATGTCTAATTAGCAACTATTGCTTAGCAACAGAAGTAGTAGACGAGGATATAGAAAACATAGAAGTATATGGCAAAAGCTATCGTTCAACGGGGACTAAATCAAGTTTAACTCCGATTGAGTCGCCTATGAGTTTTGAAGTGTACGACAGTAAGTTACTTGAATTACGCCAAGTGGATACCGTAAATGAGGCTCTGCGTTATGTTTCAGGTATAACACCAGAAAACCGCGCTACAGTGACTATTTTTGATCAATACACGATTCGTGGCTTTGAAAGTTACCGTAATTTTTACGACGGTTTACCTCTGCAATACAATCTGGCTTATAACTTAGCTCCACAAGTTGATGCGTTTGCAACGCAAAGTGTGGAGGTTTTAAAAGGCCCGGCTTCTGTATTATATGGCTCTGCACCACCAGGAGGAATGGTCAATCAAACAGCTAAAACTCCGCAAGCTATTTCAGAGCATAACTTTAGAGCACGTATAGGCACAAATAATTTGGCTGAACTGGCTGTAGATAGCACAGGCGCGATCACTGACGGTGTGAATTATAGATTCATTGCGCTTGCTCGTAGTCGCGATGGCCAGCAACAGACCACAGAGGAAGAAAGGATAACCATTGCACCTTCTGTCACTTTTGATATTAGTGAGCAAACTAGCTTAAATGTTAATTTATATTATCAAGATGATCCTAAGATGGTGCCATCAACAACCCTTCCCGGTAAAGGAACTCTTTACGAAGCTAGTTACGGGAAATTAGAGCCTGATGCATATGCTGGTGATGAAAACTGGGCTGAGTTTGCCCGCGAAGTCACTATGATTGGTTATAAATTAAACCATGAATTTTCAAACTCAATATCATTTTTACAGAATTTCCGCTACACCAATGCAGACGCCACGCAACAAAATAGTTATGACTTTGGTTTAGCTGATGGAGATAAAGTATTATCCCGTACAGCATATAAAACTATCGAAGATGCGGAAGGCTTTGTAGTTGATAACCAACTCGCTATGCAATTCAAACTTGCTGATAGCAATCACCACCTTTTATTTGGTTTTGAATACCAAACTCTAGATTCAACTTTCGACTATGCTGATACCTTTGGTGCTAGTACCCCAAGCTTAGATTTATCAAATCCTGATTACAATCAGTTTAATGACGATACCACTGCCGCTTTAGATACTTATCGTCAATTTGATCGTTTAGAACAATCACAACGCGGTTTTTATCTGCAAGATGAAATTAAAATTGATGCGCTTACAGTGATTGCGGGTCTACGCCATGATAACTACTACAGCTTAACCGATACCTTAGTAAGTGGCGCTACTAGTAACCAAGAAATAGACCAAAGCGATACGACTTATAGAATGGCGGCTATCTATACTTTTGAAAATAATATTGCTCCATATGCAAGTTATTCAGAATCGTTCGAGCCCACTCCCGGAGTTGATAGTGAAACAGGGCAAGCATTTAAACCGACAACGGCAGAACAAATCGAGTTAGGTTTGAAATACCATAATAGTGATTCAAGCACAAAAATTACTGCCGCCTTCTTTGACCTACGTAAACAAGATGTTGTGGTTAATACCCCTGACTTCATGAAGAAGACACAAAATGGCGAAGTACAATCAAAAGGTTTTGAAGCGAGCATCTATCAACAACTTAATGACTCATTAGATGTAACATTAAACCTTACGGATATGGATGTTGAAGTAACCGATAACCCACAAAACCCAACACTAGAAGGTAAAACTCCTATTTGGGTGGCAGAACAACAAGCATCACTGTGGCTAAATTACTTCTTTAGTGACGCGTTAGAATTTAACGGCGGCGTACGATATGTAGGTGAAAGCCAATTAGATGCACAAAACTCTGGTACCGTACCAGGGTATACTTTGTTTGATGCCGCAGCCAGTTACCGCTTTAATGATAGTTATAGACTAGGTTTAGCTATAAGCAACTTAACCGATAAGCGTTATGTAGGTGCTTGTTATGATATCAGTAAGTGCTGGATGGGCGCAGAACGTAGTATTGAGCTGAGCTTAAATGCTTCATTCTAACTAACATGTACTCTGGAAAATAAAAAGACCCCCAGTAATTGGAATGTCCAACTATTGGGGGTCACTTCATAATTCGCTTTCTTGTTACATTAGGGTAATGTAAATAAGGAGTTATTTTTTAACTGGGCGTTTCCAACCGGTTAAATTGCGCTGTTTTGAACGTGCGATTGCGAGCTGTTCATCTTCAACCGTGCTAGTGATCACAGAGCCTGCACCAACAGTTGCTGTTGCACCAATATTTACAGGAGCAACCAATGAAGAGTTAGAGCCTATAAAAGCATTATCGCCAATAATAGTTTTTGATTTATTAACGCCATCGTAGTTACAGGTAATAGTGCCAGCACCGATATTAACTTTTTCGCCAATTTCCGCATCACCTAAGTAACTTAAGTGGTTTGCTTTAGAGCCTTTACCTAAACGAGTTTTTTTCATCTCAACAAAGTTACCAATATGCGAGTCTTCTTCCATAATCGCACCTGGGCGCAGGCGAGCATAAGGACCTAAAGTGCACTTATCGGCTACGCTAGCATCCTCAATTAAGGTATTGGCTTTAATAATTACGTTATCGCCAATAGTACAATTTTTAAGTACACAGTTAGGGCCCACTTCAACGTTGTTACCAAGGGTAACTTTACCTTCAAAAATAACGTTTACATCAATTAGTACATCTTCACCCGTTGTCACTTCGCCGCGTACATCAATGCGAGCAGGATCAGCCAGTGTTGCACCATTTAACATTAATTCTTCTGCTTGCCATGCTTGATACGCGCGCTCAAGGCCTGCAAGTTGTACGCGGTTGTTTGCGCCCTCAACTTCCATTGGGTGATCGGGTTGTGCTGAGCTGATCTCAACACCTTCACTGTGCGCCATGGCGACTATATCTGTGAGGTAGTATTCACCTTGCGCGTTTTCGTTAGATAAGTTGCCTAACCAGCTTTTGAGTAGCTTGCCATTAACAGCCATAATGCCAGTGTTTACTTCGTTAATAAGTAATTGCTCTGCGCTTGCATCTTTTTGTTCAACAATCCCTACTAGCTTGCCATCAACACGTAACATGCGGCCATAACCATTAGGGTTAGCTAAATTTACAGTAAGCACGGCTAAGCCGTTTTCAGGTGTGGCAGCGAGTAAACGCTCAAGGGTTGATTGTTTTGTCAGTGGTACGTCACCGTATAAAACCAATACAGTGTCTTCATCATTAATATGTGGGTTTGCTTGGGCCACTGCATGGCCAGTACCAAGCTGCTCAGCTTGAAGAACCCAGTTTACATCGTTGTCAGCAAGTTGTTGTTGTAATAATTCGCCGCCATGACCATAAACTAAGTTAGTCGATGTAGCACCGAGTGCTTTAGCATTATCGATAACGTGTTGCACCATAGGTTTACCGGCAACTTTATGCAATACCTTAGGTAAAGCAGAACGCATACGAGTACCTTTACCCGCAGCAAGAATTACTGTAGTCAGAGACATTAAAACAATATCCTTCTTTCTTTGTTTTATTGGAATGAGTAAGCGTGTGTAAATTCAACCAAGATAACGTAAGTCACATCATGTGCACCTACTCAATGGGCAATCTAACAATAGCCACTGAATCTAAGCTGAAATTATTATTCGCTTTATTTGTGACTATTGTAACGAGGATTGGTGAAGGATATAAGTAAAATATTATGACAGTATTTCGATTGTCTTATTATTGAAAAATATCTCAACGACTCTAAAAAGTTACTGGGGCACTTCAACCACTTTTATGAGCTTATTATTGTTAGTTTCAATGGTGGTAATCGATAAGCTATCCTGCCCATTCGCATAACTTAGCTGACTTATTAGTTTATTATCCTTTAGCGTGTAAACAAGCTCTGCTTTAACCTCAAAACCTAAGCTAAAATCATATAAATAGATATTCAAGCCATCAGAATGAAAAAGTTTATCTCCATCAAGAGTAAACGAATGCATATACAATACAGGGCTTATTTCAAACTCGTGAGTTATTAAATTATTCCAACTATCAAAAATTTGTAACTTATTTTGTGCTGAAAGAAATATATACTTTGAGGATGAAAGCTGCTCAAACCAAATTGGATTACTTATTGGTAGCAATATACTTTTTTTTGTTTCCCTATCATACAGATAGGATTTGTTACTGGTCGTATTATTACCACGCACAATATAGCCAATATTTCTATTATTTAGATACTCAACATTGATGATATTGCCATCAATTGTAATAGTATCTTTTAAATTTAACTCAGCTGTATCACGAACCTCAATTTCATTAGCTTTTATTGTTAATAGTTCTTCCCCATCACTTGAAACTCTTATTTCCCTAAAATCAACACTATTTGATTTAATACTCACAGTACCCGTGGTAGTGTCTAATACAGCTAACTTAACTATTTGTGCATCTTGAAATAGATAATAAATATACCCATTATCAGTGTTTTGCGCATTAAATGGATATATGTCTTTTGGCATCATATCTTTAAAATTAAAGTTATCCAAATCTAATTGGTGAATGCGTACGCTAAATGGGTATTCAATCGCGAGCATCTCGCTGGGATTCAATGGCATTGTAGATGAATAATCTGAAATCCCTCGCATAGATATTTTTTGAAGCAATTTCTGATTACCTAGGGAGTATTGATAAAGAATACGATCAACATTATCGTACCAAAGTAATGAATCTGATCCCTGATGATATTTCAATGTCCAAATACGATTCTTAGTGGTATATAGGTGAGTTTGAGACCCTCCCTCAACATCTGCAATATACAACTCGCTAGAATCGAGTTGATGGCGCTCAAAAACCACCTTATTTTTACCTTTTATGTATGCTAAAAACTGATCACCGTAAGAATTTAGATTGGGAGAGCTTATTTGATACTCTTCACCTGTTATGAGGTTACGATTCATCAATACAGCAAGCTCATCCCGATTACGATAACCAAATTTAGAATATACGAGGCTAGTATCATTAACCCCCTGCCCAGAAAAAGGTAAATGTGAGCAATCAAACAAATATCGACTCTCGCCAGAAAAGTTACTATCAACAATAAATACCTGACAATCCAAGCCATTACTTTGCCAGTAGATAATCTCATTATTGTTATGTGACCAACCAACTGGATATAATTTATAACCGGGTTTTGATAATGATTTTTCTTTTCCTGTATCAAGTTCCTTATTAATTAATTGATTCCCTACTCCACCTTTTGAAACAATGAACGCTATGTTCTTTTCATTGGGTGAAAGTACAAGATAAGAATGAGATCCGTCCTTCATTGACAAAACCTCTTCTTGATAGCTTTTATCAATGATTTTTACTTCGTTTTTTGTAGCTGTCCATTTAAATAAGCTAACTACAATGCTTGCTAGCAGAATGATCAGTAAGGCTAATACCCAAACAGTGTATTTTTTTGCCACCGGCTTAGCGGCTTCTTTAGAATCTAGCTCATTGACTGGATTTGAGTTCGGGCTTTGGTATCCACTTTCTATAAACTCAACATTGGGTACAAAACTATATCCTTTTCGATAATGTGTTTTGACAACTAAAGCAGCTTGGTTAGGGGATTTTAAGATTTTTCTAAGTTCTGATATCGCTCTATTTATCGCGTTATCATCAACATAACTTTGACACCAAACATCATCGATTAGATTTTGGCGGGTGATAATAGTATTTTTATTTAGGATGAGGTAACTTAAAATTTTAAACAGTAGCGGCTCTAGCTCTTTTTCAACGATGCCATCATTAATTATTTGCCGCTTTATATTTAAACACCAAGTACCAAATTTTACTTCTATTACTGAATCAGGAAACTCTGCTTGTTTCATTTTTTCGCTTACATTATATCCTTACAGCAGCTTATTTATTGCTTGATTCCGATAATAAACCACCACATACGATTAACTGCAGATTAACAGCTTAGTCTTTCCATGTCATCTCTACAGGCACAAAAAAGCCCACATAAAGTGGGCTTTTAAAAAACCAGATAGGCTTACTTATTACGTAATTGCTGAATAACACGTAACTGAGCGATTGCTTCAGCTAGTTGTATCGCTGCTTGGCTATAATCTAGCTCAGCAGTTCCACCTTGTGCCATTTGTTGTTCAGCGTCACGTTTAGCTTGTTCTGCAGCTTGCTCATCAAGGTCTTCACCACGAATTGCAGTATCTGCAAGGACAGTCACTATGTTCGGTTGAACTTCTAGTGTACCGCCAGCAATATAGATGAGCTCTTCTTCACCATGTTGCTTAACTAAACGTACCATACCAGGTTTAAGGGCAGTTAGTAGTGGAGCGTGACCAGCATTAACACCTAGCTCACCTTCACTACCACTTACTTGAATAGATTCAACTAAACCAGAAAATAAACTCTGCTCAGCACTTACTACGTCAAGATGTACAGTCATAGCTGCCATACTACCCTCCTAATTACATGCTTTTGGCTTTTTCTTGAGCTTCTTCGATAGAGCCAACCATGTAGAACGCTTGCTCTGGCATATCATCAAATTCACCGTTTAAGATGCCTTTGAAGCCAGCAATTGTGTCTTTAAGTGACACGTATTTACCCGGCGATCCTGTGAATACCTCTGCCACGAAGAATGGCTGAGATAGGAAACGTTGGATTTTACGTGCACGAGATACAAGTTGCTTATCTTCGTCAGAAAGCTCGTCCATACCTAGGATTGCAATGATGTCTTTAAGTTCTTTATAACGCTGAAGAACTGTTTGAACGCCACGTGCTGTATCGTAGTGCTCTTGACCAATTACTAATGGGTCAAGTTGACGTGAAGATGAATCAAGTGGATCTACCGCTGGGTAGATACCAAGTGATGCGATATCACGTGAAAGTACTACTGTTGCATCTAAGTGAGCAAAGGTAGTTGCTGGAGATGGATCCGTTAAATCATCCGCAGGTACGTATACCGCTTGGATTGAAGTAATTGAACCCGTCTTAGTTGAAGCGATACGCTCTTGTAGTACACCCATTTCTTCAGCAAGTGTAGGCTGGTAACCTACCGCTGATGGCATACGACCAAGTAGTGCAGATACTTCTGTACCAGCAAGCGTGTAACGGTAGATGTTATCTACGAAGAAAAGTACATCGCGACCTTCATCACGGAACTTTTCAGCCATAGTAAGACCAGTTAACGCTACGCGTAAACGGTTACCTGGAGGCTCGTTCATCTGACCGTATACAAGCGATACTTTATCAAGTACGTTTGAATCGTTCATTTCATGATAGAAATCGTTACCCTCACGAGTACGCTCACCAACACCTGCGAATACTGAGTAGCCGCTGTGCTCGATTGCGATGTTACGGATAAGTTCCATCATGTTTACGGTTTTACCAACACCGGCACCACCGAATAAACCAACTTTACCACCTTTAGCAAATGGACATACAAGGTCGATTACCTTGATACCAGTTTCTAAAAGTTCTACTGAACTTGATTGCTCTTCGTAAGTAGGCGCTGCACGGTGAATAGACATACGGTCTTCTTCGCCGATTGGGCCAGCTTCATCGATTGGCTCACCAAGTACGTTCATGATACGACCAAGTGTTGCTTTACCAACTGGAACTTGAATCGCTTCACCTGTGTTTGATACTAAAGCACCACGACGTAAACCGTCAGTAGTACCTAGTGCGATAGTACGTACCACACCGCCACCTAGCTGTTGTTGAACTTCTAGAGTCAAACCAGCTAAATCACCGTCTGTTACTTTTAGCGCGTCATATACGGCTGGCACGTTGTCTTGTGAAAACTCAATATCCACAACGGCACCGATAATTTGGACGACCTTACCTAAACTCATGTCTATTCCTCTCGTTAATCTTTGCCAGAAGCATTAAACTGCGGCTGAGCCAGAAACAATCTCACTAATTTCTTGTGTGATTGCCGCTTGACGGGCCTTGTTATAAACAAGCTGTAACTCATCCATAAGGTCGCCAGCGTTATCAGTTGCAGCTTTCATTGCAACCATACGGGCGGCCTGTTCAGAGGCAGCGTTTTCAACTACACCTTGGTATACTTGAGACTCAATGAAACGTACTAACAAAGACTCTAAAATAGCCTCTGGGTTTGGCTCATATAAGTAATCCCATGTGTAAGCAGATACTTCTTTTTCAGCTTTTGGCAAAGGGAGTAACTGATCTATAATTGGCTCTTGCTTCATGGTATTAACGAAGTTGTTATATACCAAGAATAAACGGTCAATTTTGCCTTCAGAGAATGCATCTAGCATTATTTTTACAGGACCAATAATGTCTTGTACTGAAGGTTTATCCCCTAAACCCGCTTTTTTAGCGAGTAGTTGACCACCAAAACGTTGGAAGAAACCAGCAGCTTTACTGCCTAAAGTTGCAAACTCAGCGTTTACACCTTTTTCTTTCCACGCTTTAACATCTAGTGCAACTTTTTTAAACTCGTTAGAGTTTAAACCGCCACACAGACCACGGTCTGTAGAGATAACAATATAACCAACTCGTTTTACTTCACGCTCTTCTAAGAACGGGTGAGTAAAATCAAGATTTGCTTGAGCAACACGACCAATCACTTTGCGTAATTTTTCAGCGTATGGACGGCTTGAAGCTACACGATCTTGCGCCTTTTTCATTTTAGACGCTGCAACCATTTCCATTGCGCTAGTGATCTTTTGAGTATTTTTAATACTTCCGATCTTGCTTTTAATCTCTTTTCCGCTGGCCATGACTCTCTCTCCGAATCAAGGTGTGCTTTAGCAAACTAAAGCGCACCATTAATAACTAAATTACCAAGTTTGCGTAGACTTGAACTTCTCTAGAAGTTCTTTAAGTTGCGCTTCGATCTCGGCGTTGTAGTTACCAGTTTCATTGATTTGAGCCACAAGCTCTGCGTATGTGCTGTTTGCATAAGAAAGTAAAGATGCTTCAAAATCCATGATCTTAGCGATTTCGATATCTTTCAGATAACCTTTCTCAGCTGCAAATAACGACAAAGACATTTCAGCAACAGACATTGGCGCGTACTGTTTCTGCTTCATTAGCTCTGTTACACGCTCACCATGCTCAAGTTGAGCACGTGTTGCATCATCAAGATCAGACGCGAACTGCGAGAACGCAGCTAATTCACGGTACTGAGCTAGGGCTAGACGGATACCGCCACCTAGTTTCTTAACGATTTTAGTTTGTGCAGCACCACCAACACGCGATACCGAGATACCAGCATTTACTGCCGGACGGATACCTGAGTTGAATAAGTCAGTTTCTAAGAAGATCTGACCATCGGTGATAGAGATAACGTTAGTCGGTACGAACGCAGAAACGTCGCCGCCTTGAGTTTCAATGATAGGCAATGCCGTCAATGAACCTGTTTTACCTTTCACTTCACCATTGGTGAATTTCTCAACGTACTCAGCGTTTACACGCGATGCACGCTCTAAAAGACGAGAGTGAAGGTAGAATACGTCACCTGGGTATGCTTCACGACCTGGTGGACGCTTAAGTAGCAATGAGATTTGACGATAAGCAACAGCTTGCTTAGATAAATCATCATAGATAATTAGCGCGTCTTCACCACGGTCACGGAAGTATTCACCCATAGTACAGCCCGAGAACGGAGCTAAGTACTGAAGTGCCGCAGACTCAGAAGCAGATGCAACAACTACGATAGTATTTGCTAGGGCACCGTGCTCTTCTAATTTACGTACTACGTTAGCAATAGTAGATGCTTTTTGACCAACCGCTACATACACACACTTAACGCCTGTGCCTTTTTGGTTGATGATTGCATCGATTGCTAGTGCAGTTTTACCTGTTTGACGGTCACCGATGATAAGCTCACGTTGACCACGACCAACTGGGATCATCGCATCAATAGATTTATAACCAGTTTGAACTGGCTCATCTACTGATTTACGTTCGATTACACCAGGGGCAATTTTTTCTACAGGTTCAAAACCGTCGTTATCTAAAGCGCCTTTACCATCGATAGGGGCACCTAGTGTGTTTACAACACGACCAAGTAGACCACGACCAACAGGAACTTCTAAGATACGGCCAGTTGTATAAACTTTTACGCCTTCAGTAAGGTCAGCGTATGGACCCATTACTACTGCACCAATTGAGTCACGCTCAAGGTTTAGTGCGATAGCATAACGGTTGCCAGGAAGCTCAATCATTTCACCTTGCATACAGTCAGCTAGACCGTGAATGCGGATGATACCGTCTGTAACAGATACGATAGTACCTTCGTTACGAGCTTCACTTACAACTTCGAACTGCTCAATACGTTGTTTGATCAGATCTGAAATTTCAGTGGAATTAAGTTGCATGCTCTTTTTCCCAATTACGATTGTAGTGTTGTGGCTAAGCGGTTTAATTTACCGCGTACTGAGCCGTCGATAACAGTGTCGCCAGACTTAATAATAAGTCCGCCAACGACTGTTGCGTCTTCACTACAATTCAGCTTAACTTTGCGTGCGAAACGTTTTTCAAGTGCCGCTACCAATGTCTCCTGCTGCGCTGCAGCAAGAGGTGTTGCCGAAATCACGTCTACTTCGATTTCTTTATCGTATTCTGCTTTAAACTCAGCAAATAACTCTGCAACTGCAGGTAGGGCTATCAAACGTCCATTTTCAGCCATCACCTTCACTAGGTTCTGACCTTGTTCGTTGAGCTGCTCAGCACAAATTTTGTTAAATAACTCAGCTTGTGCAGTAGCAGTAGGCAATCCAGCTAAAATGCTTGATGCTTGTTCATTGCTGGCAACTTGGCCAGCAAAAAACAACATATCATTCCAGCTTTCAATAGTGCCTTTTTCAACGGCAAGTTCAAAAGCCGCTTTAGCGTATGGGCGAGCGATAGTAGTCAATTCAGACATGCTCATACCCTCCTAATTACAGCTCAGCGACAAGTTTTTCAACGATGTCACTGTGTGCGGCTTGATTGATTTCGCGCTCTAAAATACGTTCAGCACCAACCACTGCAAGAGTAGCTACTTGTTTACGTAGCTCTTCAGTTACACGGTTACGCTCTGATTCGATTTCAGAATGCCCTTGAGCAATAATTTTTTCACGCTCTTGCTGACCACGAACAGTTTCTTCGTCAACAATTAGCACGGCACGCTTTTTAGCTTGATCAATGATATCAGCCGCTTGAGCTTTTGCATCTTTAAGCTGTTCAGCAGCTTTCTTTTGCGCAAGTTCTAAGTCTTTTTCGGCTCTATCAGAGGCAGCTAAACCATCTTCGATTTTCTTCTGGCGAGCTTCAATTGCACCGTTTAGTGGTGGCCATACGAATTTCATACAAAAAAGTACGAACACCGTAAATGCAATTAGTTCACCGATAAGAGTGGCGTTTAAGTTCACGACCGCTCCTCCTTAAATAGTAAGCTGTTCAAAAAATAAAATTAAAGTACGAACAAGATTACCATCGCGATACCAACACCGATCATTGCAACAGCATCGATAAGACCAGCAAGGATGAACATCTTAACTTGTAGTGAAGGTGCAAGCTCAGGTTGACGCGCACATGCTTCTAGGAATTTACCACCCATGTTACCGAAGCCGATTGCAGTGCCGATTGCACCAAAACCGATAAGTAAAGCAACTGCGATGTACTTAAGACCTAATACTAGTTCCATTTTTTTCTCCAAAGTTTCAATTGTAAATTAAAGTTAAAAGTAAAATTGTAAATATATAAATTAGTGATTATCTGAGCTCGCCATGCTTAGGTATACGATAGTCAGCATCATAAATACGAATGCTTGCAATACGATAACTAAGATGTGGAATACAGCCCAAACAAAGTGCAACGGTAGTTGCATTAAACCTACTGCGCCGATCAAGATGAATATCAACTCACCAGCATACAAGTTACCGAACAAACGTAGTGCTAACGAGAAAGGCTTAGACACAAGTGCAATTAGTTCTAGTAATAAGTTACAAGGGATTAAGAAAATCATCGCCAGTTTATTGTTTGAGCTAAACGGGTGAAGTGTAAGCTCAGCAATAAAACCAGTAATACCCTTGATTTTAATTGAGTAACCGATCATCAAAATAAACACGCCTAATGCTAAAGCAGCGGTTAAGTTGATATCAGTGGTAGGTACGATTTTCATGTATACGTCATGAGAATCCATACCAAATGCGTTTTCGCCAACAAATCCAGCAAATGCAGGTAAGAAGTCAACAGGTATTAAATCCATTAAGTTCATTAAGAATATCCAAACGAATATTGTTAATGCTAATGGTGCAATTAACTTGCTTTTGCCATGGAAGGTATCGCGTACGTTGTCACCAACGAACTCAACGATCATTTCAATAAAGCATTGAAATTTTCCTGGTACACCAATTGTTGATTTTTTAGCGGCACTACGGAAGATCCATAAAAATACTAGACCTAGTCCAATAGACCATGCGAGGGTATCTATATGCCATGTCCAGAAGCCACTGTCCGCACATGCTTTGTTGAAGGCAAGACCGGTATCGGTCGAGCACATCTTAGCATTGGTTAAGTGGTGCTGGATATGGCTTGATATAGTCACTTCTTCAGCCATGTTATATCCCAAAAGTTAATGTTTAAAAAAAACGGGCGCAAACAATCCAGTAAATAACGCGAGTACATAACAACTAAAGAAAGGTAATAAAATTACCGGAAAATGCTTTAGTACTAACGCAAACAATACGATTGTCAGCATAAATTTTAGTCCGTTACCACGTTTTAACGAGGCATACGCTTGATCTGCTCTGCTTGCACCCATATATCTGAATGCATAGATGGCAAATACACAGTGAGGAAGTACGGCTACAGCGCCTCCAGCTAATGCTGAGAGACCGGCACTTACTCCCCAACCGATAAAAACGATTATGGCAGCAACTAGGGCTACACTACCTTGCAAATAGATTAATTTTAATGCAGCCAATCGATAAGGCGCTGCTAACTTATTTGTCACTTTTAGTTAACCTTATTGGCGTTCTATTTGTCAGGGCATGAAAACTGGCGAAATTATACTGATTCCTGCCAGTTTTGCAACTTGAGTCGGTGTATTGTGGTGCAAATTTGCGACGAATGTCTCTTTTTGGACATGATATTTATAAATGCTCTAAACTTTCGGCATTTATACGGCTTAAAATGCCATCTAACTCTTCTAAATTAGTATAGGAAATAACCAAATTTCCTTTGCCTTTTTTATTGTAGTTAATTTCTACTTTAGCCCCGAGATTTTCAGCTAATTTCAACTCTAACTGTATGACATCTGGATCTTTTTTAACAGTTTCTTTTTTAGGGGCAGGCTCTAAGATTGAACGAACGAGTTTTTCCGTTTCACGTACTGTGAGTGCTTTCGCTACAGCAAGTCGGGCGGCATCAGATTGCGCTTCACCTTCAAGGGCTAATAAACAACGTGCATGGCCCATTTCAATGTCACCATGTTCCAACAAAATTTTAACATCATCATTAAGATTATTTAGTCGTAATAAATTGGTGACAGTGGTACGAGATTTGCCAACCGCATCCGCTACTTGTTGATGAGTTAATTCAAATTCAGTTAATAAACGATGTAACGCAACGGCTTCTTCCATGGCATTTAAATCTTCACGCTGAATATTCTCAATCAGTGCGATAGCCACAGCTGCTTCATCTGGTACATCTTTGATTATACATGGTACAACATCAAGTTTGGCTAGTTGTGCAGCGCGCCAGCGACGCTCACCAGCGATAATTTCATAACTATCCTGCGCAACAGGACGCACTACGATAGGTTGAATAATGCCTTGCGAGCGAATTGAACTAGCAAGCTCTTCAAGCGCTTCCTCTGACATGTCTTTGCGTGGCTGATATTTGCCTGAATGTAAGAATTCAATTGGTAGCTTTTGTAACTCACTACTAGTAGGCTGAACAATAACATCCTGCTCACTCGTATTGAGTTGTTCTTTGTCGATACTCGGTGCTGGTTTTGACGAACTTAATAAAGCATCGAGTCCTCGGCCTAAGCCACGTTTTTTAGCAGACATGTTCTTTTTACCTCAAGTTAGGCGACGATTGGGGATATTTTTTCTTTTCTGCGTAACATTTCACCGGCTAATGCTAAATACGCTTTAGCACCACTTGATGCCCGGTCATAATACATAGCAGGTGCACCAAAACTGGGCGCTTCAGCTAAACGGACATTACGTGGGATCACAGTGCGGTATACTTTATCGCCAAAATGCTGTTTAAGTTGTTCAGATACATCATTAGCCAAACGATTACGTGGATCATACATAGTACGTAAAATCCCTTCAATTTGTAGTTTTGGATTAACTAACTTAGCTAATTGGGTAATGGTGTCCATTAATGCGGTTAAGCCTTCTAAAGCGTAATACTCACATTGCATAGGCACTAAAATAGAATCAGCGGCCGCCATCGCATTAACTGTCAACATATTCAACGATGGAGGACAATCAATGAAAATAAACTCGTACTGATCAGATATTTTTTCCAAGGCATTGCGCAAACGTACTTCACGCGCATACAGCTCCATCAACTTGACTTCAGCAGCGGTTACATCACCGTTAGCGGCAATTAAATGATATTCACCTGAGGTTTCTTTACAAACAACATCATCAATCGGTTTATCTTCGATTAATAAATCATAAATTGTTGCTACATCACCGTATTTATCAACGCCACTACCCATAGTCGCATTGCCTTGTGGATCAAGATCAATCAGTAGCACTTTGCGTTTGGTTGCGGCCATTGAAGCTGCGAGATTTACCGCAGTGGTGGTTTTACCCACACCACCTTTTTGGTTTGCTATTGCGATGACTTTTGCCACAGTGTTTCTGATCCCTAGTCTTTAGATAGAATAATTAAATGCCTTTGCGCATCTAACTCTGGTACTTCCAAGGAAATTTTTTGCTCAAATTTGATACCCGAAGGTAATGAGTCTAGCTCTTCACTTGGAAACACGCCTTTTAAAGCAATAAATTTACCTGAATGATCAATCAAGTGTGAACACCAGTCAACCATATCTTGTAAAGAGGCAAATGCGCGACTTAAAACACCATCTAATTTAACACTTGGTTGATAATCTTCAACTCTAGACTGCACAGGGGTTACATTTTTAAGGCCAAGTTCGTGTTTAACCTGCATTAAAAAACGAACTCGCTTACCTAAACTATCTAATAAAATAAATTGTGTATCAGGTAAAGCAATGGCCAAAACGATACCCGGAAGACCAGGACCTGTGCCAACATCAATATAATGATGACCGGGTAGGTGAGGAGCAACAACCAAGCTATCCATGATGTGTTTAATCATCATATCCTCAGGTAAACGTACTGAGGTTAAATTATAAGCTTTGTTCCATTTATTAAGTAACTCAACATATTGAACAAGTTGTTGCTGTTGTTTTTCGGTTAGCGCAATATCAGTTTGCGCTAACAAAGTAGTTAATTGTTGCTGTAACACAATATTCCTTAATGACTACGCAATTTTACGCAGTAAACCTTGCTTCTTTAGATACACTAATAATAGCGAAATAGCCGCAGGCGTGATACCAGAAATGCGCGATGCTTGGCCTATTGTATCAGGACGAGCAGCAGTTAACTTAGCTACAACTTCATTTGATAAACCTGAAACAACCGAATAATCATAATCTTTAGGTAGCACAGTTAACTCATGACGAAGTTGTTTATTGATCTCATCTTGCTGGCGTGCAATATAACCCGCGTATTTTGTATGGATCTCAACTTGTTCTAATGCAGCGGCGTGATCAAACTCTGATCCTAAACCTTCGATCGCCATAAGATCGTTATAGCGGATCTCAGGACGACGTAATAACTCTTCTAAACTTGCTTCACGGGTTAATGGCGTTTTTAGTAAGCTATTTACTTGATCAATAACGGCATGATCTTTATGGATCCAAACATCTTTAATACGTTGTGATTCTTTCGCTATAATATCCATTTTTTCATTAAATGCCTGCCAGCGCTCGTCATTAACCAAGCCTAACTCACGACCTTTAGCTGTTAAACGGATATCAGCATTATCTTCACGTAACAATAAGCGGTATTCAGCACGGCTAGTAAACATACGGTATGGTTCTTTAGTACCGAGTGTTGTTAAGTCGTCAATCAATACGCCTACATAAGCTTCATCACGGCGTGGTGTCCAAGGTTCTTTACCTTGTACTTGTAATGCTGCATTCATACCTGCAATCAGGCCTTGCGCACCGGCTTCTTCATAGCCTGTAGTACCATTTATTTGACCCGCAAAGAATAAACCGTCAATAAATTTAGTTTCCAATGACTTTTTAAGATCTCGTGGATCGAAAAAATCATACTCAATAGCGTAGCCTGGGCGACAAATATGGGCATTTTCAAAACCGGTGATCGATTGCACAATCTCTAATTGCACATCAAACGGTAAGCTTGTTGATATACCATTAGGGTATAGCTCATAAGAGGTTAAACCTTCTGGCTCAACAAAAATTTGGTGCTTATCTTTATCAGCAAAACGAACAATTTTATCTTCAATAGAAGGGCAGTAGCGCGGGCCAATTCCTTCAATTACACCTGAATACATTGGTGAACGGTGTAAGTTATTACGGATCACCTCATGGGTTTTTTCATTAGTATAAGTGATATAACATGGGATCTGTTGTGGGTGATCTGTTTGTTTACCCATGAATGAAAATACAGGGGTTGGCGCATCACCAGGTTGTTCCTGCATTTTAGTAAAATCGACAGTGCGTGCATCAATTCGTGGTGGCGTGCCTGTTTTTAAGCGATCAACACGAAATGGTAATTCACGTAAACGCTTTGCTAAGGCAATTGAAGGTGGATCACCCGCACGACCACCTTTAAAGTTTTCTAAACCAATATGGATCTGTCCACCGAGGAAAGTACCTACAGTCAATACAACTGATGGCGCACTAAAACGTAGGCCCATTTGGGTTACTACACCGGTAACTTTATTGTTTTCAACGATCAGATCATCACATGATTGTTGAAAGATCTTTAAGTTTTCTTGGTGTTGTAAAATATCTTGGATAGCAGCTTTATATAATGCGCGATCAGCTTGCGCGCGAGTTGCACGAACAGCAGGGCCTTTCGAAGAATTTAAAGTGCGGAATTGGATGCCACCTTTATCGATCGCTTGTGCCATTGCGCCGCCTAGTGCATCAATTTCTTTGACCAAGTGACCTTTGCCAATGCCACCAATTGCTGGATTACATGACATTTGACCAAGGGTATCCATATTATGAGTCAGCAGCAGGGTATTCATACCCATACGTGCAGCAGCTAACGCAGCTTCTGTACCTGCATGTCCACCACCAACAACAATAACATCAAAATTTTCGTGAAAAATCATTTCGGGATCCTACTTAAATCAACCAGCAAACTTCCAAGGGGGAGCGTATTCTACCTATAAATTGTCAGAAGATAAATGATTAAACTATCGGCAAGATCTAAGTAAATGATCTCTAATAATATAAAGGATCTTTTAAAGAGATCTTTTATTTCTATTACTACTACTGAACACTATTTCTGTTGATAAGGCTTAATTTACCTATTAAAACATTAAGTTAGATCGGATCCAAAAGTGTTGATATGATCAGATCTAACTGAATATAAGCTCTGATCAAAAAGGCTCTTTATACACAGGGGGTATTGGATCAGATCTTATCCAATGGATAAGATACCTTTAAATCGCAGTTAGATCATAGTTTATCCACAATTGGATCTAAATAGTCAGTAAATTGTGGGTAACTTTTCTGGTGGATCTAAGTTGTTAACTTGATTCTATGCACGTATTTTTTCGATCCAACTAGGTAACCAGGCTAGTGCAGTGTCTTCGGGCAGTTGTTCATCAAGAATATTTAACTCTAAACGTTCTGCTACACAGCTGGCACCTTTGCTAAGTAACAGTTGCTCAAGGTTACGGCCTGCAAGGTTGTAAGTATCGTAACTTGTATCTCCTAAGCCGATCACTGAGAACTTTAAGCCTTTTAAATCATTAACTTGATTAATGTCTTCTACAAAAGCTAAAAGGTTTTCAGGGTAATCCCCAGCGCCATAAGTTGAGGTACAAAGTAACCAAGTTGTATTTTCTTGATTTATTTCAAAAAAGTTAGGTTGATCATGGACTTCTGTCGCGATCCCTTGGGAAATTAACTGCTCTGCAAGTTGTTCACCTACGTATTCCGCAGATCCCATTTGGCTACCTATAATGATATTGACTGAGGTCATTCTTGAGCTGATCACACAATGGGTTATTAGTGCGCTTATAATAACTGAGTTTATTCAGCAGTAAAGCCCTGAACATACTTTATGTATAAGTTTTTTAGGTACAAATGTTGTTGTTTTCCCTTTTATTATTTTAAGTATCTGATATTTATAATGTTAAATAACTTATTCCAATATGTAATCATCTGAGCAAGCTGTTGATAAAAAGTGGGGAAATAACATCAAGTATTTATTTTTAGTTATTTTTTTTATGCTAAGTAATTGATCTTTCTTTTTATAGATGATCAATTATAAGATTGTTTATGATTTTATAAATGGCGATCATTATGTGGATAGATCGGCTGTTGATAAGGATCATTATTGTGAAAAGTAAATTTTGAGAAAGTTAGAAATGAGCTAAAAATAGAGGGTAAGTAGAAAATAAACAGCAATAAAAGACTAGTTTGTGGTTTTTTTGTACTTTGTAGGTGGTTTTATTTAATAAGTAGTATGTTTAAAACGGATCACTTTATTAAAAATGCATAAAAAAGCCCAAATTGTGGATAACAATTTGGGCTCTGTTAGATCAATTTTCGGATATGTTGGTATTTCCGTCACTAATTTTGATCTTTACGTTATCTATTTTGCGTTGAAAAACTATCACTGGAATAAATGATCGCAATTTTTAGCGTTATTAAAGGTACAACTGACCGTTAAAATAAAGTGTTTTGTCGCATCAAATAAGCTATTTCCCAGCGAAAAGCGCTGCACGCCTTGAGTAAATAAGCTATTTGAATCGGTTGCTAAATCATCAGCCATTATATTTAGTGGCACACTTAACGCAGTTTTTAGTTGTTTTATTGCTGCTGAATCAGTTAATCCAGGGACGAATACTCCATCAATGCCGGCCGCTTGGTATGCTAAAGATCTGGTTATTGTTGGGCCTATTTTAGCTGTTTGCAGGAAACAGTCTGTTCGTGCATTTATAAATAATTGCGAAAATCCGTGCTTATTTAGAGTTTCTTTAATGGCAGATAGGATCGCTATTTGCTGTTTTTGAGTGCGTAATTTGCCCGTTTTTATATCAGAATCTTCTATATTTATACCCACAGCCCCTAATTTTGCGACGGCTAAAACATGCTGACAAATGGTGTTTATATCATTACTGTACCCCGATTCAATATCGACAGAAATAGGGATACTAACCGCATTTACAATTGGTTTTAGTTGATTTAAAAATTCTGCAAATGAGCATTGCTCACCATCTTGTTGGCCACGAGCTTGCGCCATTCCCCAACTGGTTGTGGCTATTGCTGCAAAACCTGCTTGTTCTAATAGCAGAGCGCTGAGAGGATCCCATGCGTTTGGTAATAGTAATATGTCGTTATGCAATTGGTGAAAGATTTTAAATTTATTCATAATGATCTCTGTGTTGAATTTCATTATGACTATAAAAGAATGTGTTGTTTATGCTGGCCATATTCGGTATTGAACGCTAATTGAGGCATAAAAAAACCTTAGCCACGAGGGCTAAGGTTTTTATGGCTTTTAATTACCGTAAAGCTGCCACTGTTTTTTGTAGCCTGTTGAATCTGGAAGACTTAATACAGCAATCAGGCGAGTATCACGACCTGCAAGGTTTTTCGGCATATGAATAGGGTATTCATAGGTTTCTGTTTGCAAGCGACTGCTACTTACGCCATTCGCAATAAGTATATCTGTGACCGTTTTAATACGACGTTGAGCAAGCTTACGATTGTATTCATCAGTGCCTTCAATACTGGTATCACCAATTAAATATAACTGAGTTTGCGTATATTGCTTCATTTCTTCGGCAAGTTCGATCACTTTAACTTGCTCTTGCGGCGTTAATGTATCTTTATCAAAACCAAAATCAATAACACGTATATCAGCTTGTGGAATGTTTGTTGCTGTTGGGCAGCCGTCGTTATCAGTAATTGCTTGATCTTGCGTTTGTGCGCAATTGTCACGGGCATTAATTACACCATCGACATCGCTATCATATAGATCCCGTGATTGTTCTTGTGGGGCGTATAGAACAGCATCTGAGGCGCAGCCGCTAAGGCCTAAAATAGTTACAATTAATAATAAATTTTTCATGATGATTATTCCTTATCGTCTTCTAAACGCCATGCTTCTGGTGTATCAACACGCAGTGCTTCCACCAGCTTTCCTGTTGCATTAATCAAACGATAGCTAGCTTTACGTTCATCAAATGCGGCATTTAGGTAGTTACGACGAGCAACAAATAGTTCAATCTTAGAATCCAGAACATCTAATAGTGAGCGTCGCCCTAAATCAAATTGTTTATCGTAGCCTTGCTGTGCTTGGCTGGCAAAATCGACATTTTGTTGGTAGAAGTTTTTTTGCTCGCCTACAAAAGTATAGGCATTCCAAGCTAACTTAGTGCCTTCTGTAACTTGTCGAAGAGTGTTATCGCGTATAGCGGTGGCTTCTTGATAGCGCCATTTTGAGGCTTCTGTTTTAGCATTAGTGCGACCGCCATTATAGAGATCATAACTCATGGTCAGCATGATACGCGCGTCATCATCTGGGCCCTCAAAGCCACCAATGTTTTCGTTATCATTCACATCAAGCTCAAGAGCTAGTTTAGGCCAATAACCACTTTTATCGCGCTCTATTTGTTTACTGGCGGCATTGATATCTAAATTAGCAGCGCTTACCTCAGGGTGTGAAGTAACTGCCAAGTCAATTGCTTGTTTTAAATCCGTAGGTAAATAGTTGGCATCAGGCTTTGGGATCATTAGGTTGTCAGGATAACTACCTACTAGATCATAGTAATTAGCCTCTAAATCGAATTGATTATTTTTTGCTGCTAATAAGCCTGATTGTGCGGTCGTTAAGCGAGCTTGTACTTGAGCAACATCGGCATCGCTACTAAGTCCTTTGGACTTTCGACTTTGAATATCTTTTAATATATTTTGGTGATCGACCACATTTTTTTGTTGTAATTTAACTATTTCTTGGGCTTTGATCAGATCTAAATATACTTGGCTTACTTCTAGGCCAATGTTTTCTGCTTCTGACACTAAGCTTTGCTGATCTGCACGCATTTCATAATCAAGTCGTGCTACATCAGATGAAGTTTTAAAGCCATCAAACAGCATTTGTGAGATTTTTAGGCCCAATTCGCGGCGATCCATCTCTGTATCAACGGCGTTACCGCTGTTATTGGTGACATTTTCGTAGCCATAAGCAGCATAAAGCCTAATTTGTGGTAAATATTCGCTAAACGCGGTGCGTTTATCACGATATTTTGCCTCAAAGTGCGCATATTTTTGTAGCAAGCGCGGATTTTTGTTGAGTGCTTCAGCAACAGACTGTTCGAGTGTTAATGCATGAGCAGTACCACTCAATGCAATTAATGGGAGTATAGCTAAAATACGCATTCCGTGTCCTTTTTATGGTTCTCTCATGGCATTGGCTTTAGCACGCAAAAGCGGCTTTAACCAATACTGTAAAACGGTTTTTTTACCAGTCAAAATATCTACACTGGCTTGCATGCCGGGTATTATTGGTTGTTGAGCCAATATATTCCCATCGGTTTTTATATGTGCTTCGTAATAGGTGGTGCCATCTTCAAGCTGTGAGGCGTCAGGACTCACATAGATAACTTCCCCTTTTAGTCCGCCGTAGATTACAAAGTCATAAGCGCTAAACTTCACCATGGCAGGCATACCTTGGCGAATAAAACCAATATCTTTAGGTGCTATTTTGGTTTCGACAATAAGTTTGTCGTCCAAAGGCACTATTTCCATAATGACTTGGCCTGGCTCAATAACTCCTCCTACTGAGCGTGAGGCGATATTTTTTACAGTGCCAGTTAGCGGCGATTTAATCTGGGTTTTTATTAATCTGTCTTCTAATGCTTTACTACTTTCTCTAATTTTAGCTAAGTTATTGGTAACTTCATCTAATTCATTTTGGGCGTTGGCAATATAGTCAAGGGCAACTGACGTACGCTCTTCTTTGCCTTGTTCCTTAGCCGCCATAAGTTGCTGTAATAGCGCATTGGCGCGATTAACTTCTCCCGAGAGCATGACTTCTTCACGCTGTAGTTTAACTAGTTCCATTTCAGCTACTGCGCCATCATCAACGCCTTCAGAAGTTAATTTTACTTCACGAGAAATCAATTCTAGGCGTTGTTTTAATGAATCAATATTGGCTTGTTGTTCAATAATAGCTTGGCTTTGTTGCAAAATCATTTGCTGGCTTTGCTGTAGCAAAGAACGCAGTTGCGATAAACGTGCTCGGTAGCTATTACGTGCACTGTTTGCAATATGGGTAGGAACATCGCTTGCAGCTAAATTGACCTCAGTAATTGCAACTCCGGTGACGGTATTACGATCTATGACGATGGTTTCTAGCTCTGCTTTTAAGCGTAATTGTTTCGCTATTAAGGCATCTCGTTCTTGATTAGATTCGGCAAATGCTGCAGCAAAACGTGTATCATCAAGGAGTAACACAGGTTGTCCTTGTTGAACTAGTTCACCTTCTTGAACCAAGACTTGTTTTAAAATACCACCATCGAGATTTTCTACGGTTTGTACTGTTTGTGCTGGTACTACGTTTCCTTCTCCTACGATGACTTCATCAAGAGTGGCAAATGTTGCCCATATAATCATTGTAATTAGGACTAAAAATACAATAGCTATTAATTTTTGTGCTTGGCGCGCGGCTGCTAATTGCGACACTTGTAGTTGACTCATTGCGAATCTCCTTTTGGTGTCACTTTGATTGCGCGTAAACGGCGATTACTGCCACTAAATAATTGTTGCGGCGTTTGTATGTCTCGTAGTTCTCCATTTTCGAGTACGATTATTTTATCGCACATAGCCAGCACTGCGGCTTTATGGCTGGCAATGATCATCGTGGTATCGTCGATACTTTTTAAGCTGCTTATTATGTGGCGTTCGCTGATTTCATCCATCGCGCTGGTGGGTTCATCAAGTAATAATAGTTTAGGGCGCTGTAATAATGCTCTTGCTAACATTACAGCTTGGCGTTGCCCACCTGATAAGCAGCGGCCAAATTCTCCTACTTGGCTTTCAAGACCTGACTCTAATCGTTCCATAAAGTGGTGAATACCCGCTAATTTAATGGCTCTGGCAAGCTCATTAGGGTCGATATTCTGTGCACCTACAGTGATGTTTTCTAATAAACTGCCATAAAAAAGCTGTGGATTTTGTGCCATCCATCCGGTATTTCTGCGAATTGTTTTCAGTGACCATTGTTTTATTTCAATATCGTCGTAAAAAATTTGCCCGCGTGTTGCTTCATATTGACCAGCAAGTAAAGCCAGTAGCGACGATTTACCTGAGCCCGCAACGCCAAAAATACCTATTTTTTCGCCTTTTTCTATACTCAAGCTAATATTTTTCAATACCGCAAGTTGTTGCTCTGGGTAATTAAAAGTTAGCTGTTTAACGCGAATGTTACCGCTAATATCGCTGTAATTATTTAGCACACTTTGTTGATTTTCTTGTGGCAGTTCAAGTACTGCTTTGACAGAGTCTATTGCAGACTCTGTCTGCTTATACTTGAGTAATAAACTGGCTATTTGACTCACTGCGCCACCAGCTCGGCCGCTTATCATCACCATGGCGATTAATGCGCCCATACTCACTTCTCCAGCTTGTATGAGGTAAACGCCCGCGACGATTAAACCGATAGTAGTAACTTGTTGTAAAGTGGCAACAGAGTGGCTTAGGGTATTGGCACTGTGACGAGATTTATTTTGCCAAAGAGATAACTGCGCCATGGTTTGCTCCCATGTTCGCTGTGCTTTTTGCTCACTACGGCTTTGCTTTAGCTCTACAATTTGGTTTAAGTATTCAATTAAATAGGCTTGGCGCTGGGTGCTAAGCTTTGCGGCTTCTTCAACGCTATGGGTTAATCTACCTTGTAAGAATGCACCAATTAATACGATTAACAACATTGTGGTGATAGGGATCAACACGATTAACCCACCTAACCAGGCTATTAATGCCAAAAACATAATTGTAAATGGTAAGTCTATAGCTGATACCAATGTTGCCGATGTAAGGAACTCCCTAACACTATCAAAATCTTGTACTTGTTTTGCATAAGCGCCAGCTGATTCAGGTCGATGCTCTAAGCGCATACCAATCACTTTGCTAAATAGGGTGCTAGATACCTTTAAATCAATCTGCTGGCCCGCCGTATCAGTAAGCTGGGTACGGGCTTGTTTTAAAAACCAGTCAAATGAAATAGCTAAAAAAGCACCAAAAGCAAGTACCCATAAGGTATCGGTTGCGGCATTTGGCACGACTCTGTCATATACATTCATTGTGAATAACGGGATCACTACGGCGAGTAGGTTTACTGTAAACGAACCTAATAGTAATGAACCGTAAAAAGGTTTTACCTCATCAATAACGGGTTTTAGCCAACTTGGAATTTTACTGTGGATTGAAGTTGAGCGTTTATCTATCACTTCGTGAACACTGATAAACCAACTCAATTGACACCGTAAACTCGTTAATTCCTTTATGGGCTCTTCAGCATTCGTGTATAGCAGTTGCAATTGTTGATCTTGTTTATTCAGTAAGTAAAGATCGCCGTTATTATCGACAACTAAAGCAGGAAACTGCATTTTACTTAGCTGAACATTTTGCTGAGCTGCATTGATGTTGCCATTGAGTAAAGCGCGTTCAATGTGATTATGAGTTATTGCAAGGTCAGGCAATCCATCTAGAACTTGATCATCATTACATCGCTGTGCAAATAACTCATTTGCACAGCGTACCAAAGTAATGATTTGTTGCTGATTAATATTCATTTTCATGGTTCGATTGAATCCACACTATCCATTATGCGTAGTAGCTCATGCTCAAAGTTATCGGCACTGCCACTAAATGATTCACTGTTGTCTCTACTAATATCATGATTTGCATAAGTTTGCTTATCTAAAATAGTTTGGAGCTGTTCGATTGTTAACTCAGACATCAGTTCTGTGTTGTTACCTGTTTGGTTATTACTTGATATTAAAACGGCGATATCTTGTATCTGGCCAACTTGAGTTTCACCATTTAACTCGGCATAAGGCGTAATAACTAAAGTAAAGTTATCATTGTTTTGTGTGCCTAAAACTTCTAAGCCATCAAGTTGATCAAGCTCTACTTTCCATACATTGCCATTTTGGCTACCTGCACTAAATGTAACATTACTTGGGTAACCACTTATTTCAATATAACCCGATTCTTGTGTTGTTGGGTTTTGCAAATCAACATCAAGATTAAGTACGATAGTATCGCCTTCTTGGGCATTGATATCTTGAGGGTCTTGTTGCCAAATAGGAGCATCGACCTGAGGTTCTAGCGTAACAGTAAACTCAGATATTATGACCTCGCTAGTGTCTGACATTTGATTACCTAGCACAGTAGCTTTATCTATACTGGCAATATCGACCTGCATGTTGAGGTTACCCCAAGCAAGAGTGCCGGCATTAAAGTCAAATCCTTGTACTTGATTACTCGCAACGACCATGGTTGCAATAAAGCCACCAGCGCCGTCGCTAGTAAAGTTTACGCGCTGTCCATTAACATCAATAAAGCCGCCTTCTAAGCCTATGAGAGCTGTGGCATCAGAGGTTGCTGCTATTTTTACTGTTAATTGAATCTGTTCGTCATTGTTACTATCTTCACTAATCGCAGCGAGATGAATATTAACGGTATCGTCTTCATTTGCGTTATAGGATGTATCTGGCGCTCGGATGAGGTCAACACCATCACCAATAGGACGAACTCCCACAGTAAATTCAGCCGTTGTGGTTAAATATCCACCTGGGTCTTGATCTTTGGTTATCGCTTTTAACGTCAGCGGGATATCGCCATTAAAATCTTCAGGTGGAATAATTACCACATTACCACTAGCTAGTTGCTCAGATGTTACACTCCAGTTATAGGTTTCTAAGCCTTTAAAGTCGCCACCATCAGTACCATTATTTGCTAAGGTTGTGTAGGTCCCATCACCATTATTTATAGCAAGGATAGCCCCATCAGGTACGCCGGAAATACTAACGTACATGACTTCTGAACCATCAGTATCAAATAGCTCTGCTCTGATGCCATTTAAGCTGATTGCGCTATCTTCATCACCTAAGATGTTAATAACAGTTAGTGTTGCATAATCTGTAACTGGTTTTACATCTAATGTTAAGGTTGTGGTAAAGCTATCTGTATCAGTGACTGTTCCTGTTGAAATAGTAGCTGTATCTGTTACTTGGCCTGATATCTCAAGCCTTACGATGTTCGAGCCAGATAAGTTAAGGGGTGGAGTAACGCTCACTCCAGCAAGTGCACTTGTCAGTTCTGTTGCAGATGTGCCTGTAAATACATAACTATTATCAGTACCTTCAATTAGCTCAAACATACCGGAAGGATCGTTTAATGTGCCACCATCCAATAGTGTGATTGTTAGGTTGTTACTCGGATCATTGTGATCAATGAGTACATTTTCTACACCTCCGCTTGTTGCTGAAAGGTCGCTATCAGCAAAGGCTAGGGCAATACCTAAAGGTTGCGAGGTATCTTCTTCAATTTCATTGGTTGTCACTGTGGCTATGATGCCATCAACATCTGGGGTTACATCAATAGAAATAATTTGACTATCATCTATCACCGTATCACCACTGACAGGGTCAACCGCTATAACACGGATAGGAATATCTAAGATTCCGGCGAAGTTATTGCCAGGGGTTGAAATGCTAATGCCGTCTAATGCACTTGCTGGAAATACATATTCATACACAGCTTGGCCACTTGCGTTATGAATAACTTCTACGCCAGCGCCACTAATTGTCGTACCTGCTGGCAAGTCAGAAGCTAAAATTCTAATACTGACTTCATCATTATTATCTGATGTGAAATTATCAGTAAAGTGACCATTAAAATCTATTACACCATCTTCAATGGCATCCACAACAGTATTTTGGATCTGATTTACAGGACCCGCGACGGAGTCAGTAGCACCTTGAGTGAACTCTACTTGTAAAGTGCCAAAAATGGCATCGTTATCCGTTAAATCTGTGACTTTTGCAGCCACAGTTACTTCTATTGCACCATCAGTTGCATTGTCACTAACAAGAGTAACACCACTTAGAATATCTACAACATCAACACTAGATGCAGTCGTGCCCGCAGTGACTGGTATTATCCAACGACCATCTCCATCAGGAAGAGCGCCTGGGTAGTCAACATAAAAACCTTCACCTTCAGGAAGAATTAGCACGATATAATCGATGGTTTCTGAGCCATCAATATCGGCTTCATTAAAGGTAATAGCACCCGTTAAATCTAAGCGACCAGTGTTACTAACTAATATATCGTTTGATGTGGCTACTAATTCACTTCTATTACCATCGACTTCAATATTTTTGTCGAAGTCAGGAGCAATTGTAACTGTACTAGTTGTGGCTATTTCTACAGGTGTTGTATTACCATTATCTGAAGTATCAATTACGGTATAAGTGATATTGATTACATATTCACCAGAGGCATCTTGTGGTGGTAATATGGCTAAGCGACCACTGGCTAAGAAACCAGCTAGATCTCCATTTGCTAAAGTATCTAAATCAAGAGAACCTGTAAATTCAATTTCTGCACCATCAAGTAGCAGTTTTACACCTGCTGGTAACCCTGTGATGACCGCGCCAATAATGACTTCACTGCTATCAGCATCAGGTGTTATTGGATTAACATTCAATACCGCGGCTTGATCTTCAGTACCTGATGAGCTGGTGGCTAGGTTAGATTCATTAGAGTCAAGAATCGGCGTGAGGGTGATATCTACTTCCATTGAGTACTCACCAGAATCACCATCAGGCTCTGTAGTTACTGTGTAAATATTAAAATTAATACCTGTACCACTAAAATCACCTTGTGGTTTTAAGTACAGAGTTTGTAATTGCTCGGCAGAAACTTCAAACACAGGTTTACCATTTTCAGCGCGGATAACTTCAAGGGCAACAGGATCACCATTACTATCTACGATAGTAACGCCATCAGGAAGGTTAGCAATCAGTAAGTTAATTACTTCAGAGCCATCGTCATCTGAGGTCTTTACAAGGAAGTCGAGTGCAATTAAGTCATCTTCATCAAATTCAACGGCGTTAGTAAGCAAGGCTAAGTCATCGTCATAAGCCCAGTTTGCCCCTGTATCTACAGTGGGTGGGTCAATCACTCCTTTTACTGTTACAGTGAGTGTTTTTTCTTCACTGCGTGCAGACTCAGCTCCTAGTTTAATTGCCACGCCATCAACGATTGATTCATAAGACACCGCGACCACTGAAACTGTAAAGGTATCAGAGAAAGAGCTGATATCTTCAAGTGGGATAAGTTGAATATTGCCTGCGATGATATCGGCACTACTTGCACTGTATGTGCGATTTCCTAAATCTGTGATTGTAGCGCCATTAAGCGCAGTCATAGACCAGCCTGTTGGTACAGTGAATTCATAAAACAAACTTTCTGAACCATCGGTATCAGTCAGTTGCCCGGTGACAAATTGATTTGCATTAATCGCTTCATCTTCATTACTACGCACATTAGCAACGATTAACTCAGGAACATCAGCTACAGGCTGCAAATCAACAGTAATCGTTTGCGCATCTTGTTCTGCTACATCTTGATTATCTTGCTCCGTGGCAATGGCGGTTACATCAAAGGTAAACGAGCCTGCTAGGTTTTCTGTGCCTTCAGCAGTTAGGTTTGCTATTTCACTTGCGCTTAGAATGTCACCATTATTAACAACTGTACCGTTAACTTTGAGGATCAAGCCCGATTCAATATTTTCAATACGGAAAGTAAGGACTTCTGAGCCATCAGTATCTTGTAAATTAGCCACTAGGTTGAGAGCTAATGGAGCACCATCTTCTTCGCCAAGGTAATAGAAATCTGAGCTTTCATCCCACAAAGGTGTATCTGCCACTGAATTTATGGTTACAGGGATCTCACTGGAAATTGTTCGAGAGCCCGCATCATCATCGGTGATAATAACATCAACATTTAGGGTGACTTGTTGTTCGTTTATGGCATCAGAGGTGTTTTCTGCTGGGATGAAGATTAAAATACCTGCAGGCAGTGTGGTTCCTGCTGGCACTGTAGAGCCTGTAGGTAGAGTCGTTTCTTCCTGTAAAACGCGTAGGTTGTCGCCTCTAAATACCACAAAACCATTTTCAATAGGTAAGCTGATTGGGGCGCCTCCAGGGCCCTGTAAAATTAACGTTCCGCCATTAAGCGAATCAACACTTATCTTAATCTCAGTGATTTCGTCACCGCTATCTAAGTCACCTGGGTAAGCTGCTAGTTCAACAATAATATTGCCATCTTCGTCACCTTCAGGTTTATAAAATACAATTTTACCTTCGCTGTCTTGAACGTGTAAGTTAAGAGTGTTTGTAACTACATCCCCGTCAGCATCGGTTACCTGGTATCGTAAAGAATCTTCATAGATGTTGGTATCAGCTATAAATGGGCTGGTCGTAATCGAAACACTACCATCAGCATTTATCGTAATCGAACCATACTCTTGGTCGCCACTACGCAGTATAATGGTATCGCCAGCTTGATAGTTGACATTTAGGTAAGTGATTTGTGTGATCTGGGCACCATCAGCGCCTTGTTTAATACCATCGAGTAGGTCAGCCGTTAGGTTGTCTCCTTCTGAGAAGGTTAGTTCAGTATCAACAGCAACAGGTATATCATCTTTAATTGAAACGGTTAGGTTTTGTGCTGAAGATTTATCACCATCAGCATCAATAGCTTGAATTTCAAAGAGTATATCTAACTGATTAGTGCCATCCCCAGTTGCATGATCAAGTGCTTGGCTTTGCTTATACTGATATGTGCCGTCAGTTAAAAAGCGGATTCTAAATACTTCACTACTATCTGTTGCTCTTGCAATGTACCAACCACTATCCGTTGCTGTATCTGATAAGGTTACGGTTTGTCCACCTTTTGTGATTCCATCAAGGCTAAAGCCATCAGCTAATGCCACGGCAACGATTTCATCGCTACCTTGAGATAAAGTATATTTTCCGTGAATTGTAATACTGTCGTTATTGTTTAAATCAAATTCGTCGACGATAGTATCAGGGGTACCAGGTGTCACAATCTCAGGTGCTAAACCATCGTCCACATTGACGATGATTTCGTTAATAATGCTACTGTTATCAGCATCGATAATGGCAACAGGTACAATTAAGCTTAGTTGGCTCTCTTGCTCATTTAGATGGTCAATTCCACCAAATAAATTGAAGCTAATGGTTGCACTGGATGTTTGACCTGCAGCTAAGTTGAAATTAGTTGGTAAACTGGTTTCAAATATAACTGTGCCATCTGATAGTTGCCCTTGAGCCATGCCATTGCCTAAGTTGACCCAAGTGATGGCTTGACCGTTTTGGGTTAAGGCGTTGCCTTGACTATCGACTACCGCATCACCACTATTAAATTGGAAATTAATATCAATAACAGGGTCGTTACCGGCGGTGATCGTTATTTCACCTTCATCGCTATTATTAAAGCTACTACCATCTTTAGGTATTTCACTCACATTGAGAATAGGCGTATCACCGTCAATGCTGTCGTCATCTATCACTGTGATGTCTAAATTTGCGGTTACTTCATCACCGTCAAAGTCAATCATCTGTACTTTTAAGTTAATTGCATCTGTAATATCTTGGTCAAGCGCACGATATAAGGTAACAACATAATCTTGTGCAAGAGAGTCGGTTTCAGCATTGAATGTGCCTGTCAGCTCAACCTTAAACACAGGATCATTACTATCACCAGTATGGCCTATAATTGTTTTACCGTCAGCGCTGATAGAGTAACTAATGGTCACATTGTTACTGGTGAGCAACGGTTGCTCAAAGCTTGGTGAGAACGATACATCCACAATACTATCTGAGCCAATTAAGGTTGATAATTGGCCCGTAGCAACTTGAATGCCTTGAGATAAGTTACGCTCATCTAAAGTAACACTCGTGATGCCTGCAAATTGCGGATCGTTACCGTCAAAAATAGTAATTGATGCATCACCTGCTGCTATTTCTGTGCCGTCTAAATCTTGTGCTGTGACTGTAAAAACTAATTGTAACTGCTCTGAAATAGTATGATCTAAAGGTCCTTGCTGTTGATAAAGCGCTGTGGCCAGTAAGTCGTCGCCCTCATTAATTGCAGATAGCGTGATATTAATTATGGTGTTTTCACCCGCTGTTCCTATTAGGGTTTTACCATCTTCAGATAGAGTGAATATGATTTCATTGTCATCACTTGTGAGGTCTAGTGCGTTTAAGCGAGCCAATGTTGCATTATTAAATGCGATAGAATCAGCTAGCAACGTATCTGAGCCAGAAAAAATAGTAAAGTTTATAGTATCGTTATAAGTTTGATCATAGTCAGGTTCAGTGAGGTTTAGATTATTATCAACCATGTAACCAGCCTCACCATCTGTAACTTTAATGGTTGCTGTTGCCGTATCTAAACTGCCATCCTTGTCCGTGATCGTATAATCAAAGCTAAATTGTTGCGGTATTTTGTGGTTTAAATTATCACTCGCGGTAAATTGCCAAACACCTGTGCTATTTACAACTAAAACGCCATATTTGAGTGTAACCGTAGCAGGAGTATCTTGAGTTATAGTGTAAGTTTCACCTGCTATTACTATTTGTGTAACAGTAAGTGGTCCTTCTATAGTGAAGTCATTACCTAAAACTGTACCATTACTCACCTGATCTTCTACTACACTGAAACTGTCATCACGAGCAAAAGGAGGTGTATCATTTATGGTGATGTAAGTCGGTAGAATCACCAGTTCGGATGTACCATCACTATCATTTTGCAGGGCTTCAATCATTACCGCTGTTTTTAGCGTATTGGTAATCGGTTGGTCGAATGATAAAAATTGCGTTACTTTTACAGCATTTGGAATTAATGCGATTGTCATTGCAATACTATTATTACCATCTTCGCGTATCACGTTAAGTGATTGGCCATCAGCTGAGACCTCAACTCGAACAGTATTACCGCCTTCATATGTTAACTCACTCAATGCTTCCTGGATTGCAGCAAAGCTAAGCTCGGCGTTATCTATATTTAGTGCACTGGTATCCGTTGTTGAATCGGTGACATCCAGGAAGTATTCGTATAACTCCTGTGTCTGAATAGCATCTAATGTAGGCATGTCATCGGTGGCTGTGTTGCCTGCAAGATCGGTCACTGTAGCTGTTAGTTCCCAAGCACTTGCTTGATTTAGTGTTGTAACATTGATGTTATTGACAACCCAATTTCCCGTATTTGTTACACTGCCGGTGAAATAAAGTGTTTGCCCACCATCATAAATTGCAATGGTTACAAGCTGACCAATTTCTGCGTCTGTTGTGCCGGACATTGATGTTAGTTCACCGGCTCTGAATGCTTCTAAATCAAAGCCTGTGCCGGTATCTATATCAATGCTAACTGTGGTATCAATAATTGCATCATCGCTATTACTAACATCATTGCCTGCTAAGTCTGTTGCAGCTGCTGTAACACTGATATTCCCATCAGACCAACCTGATAAGTCGACGCTGGTGGTGTAGCTTAAGTCATTTTGAACTTGGGCTGACACGGTTAAGGTTTCACCGTTAGCCCCAGTTAAGCTCAAGGTAACGAGTTGACCTACTTCAATATTGCTAACATTACCGCGTAAAACTAACTGGCCTAATTCATTAGCTATCAGGTAGTTGTCTTCACCTGATACAATTTCAACCGTAATATCTGCAAGCGTATCTTTACCAGAGGTTGTGCTTGCTGCCGCAGAGTTTCCTGCGGCATCAGTTACAGTTGCACTATAACTTAATTCACCATCAACTAGGCCTGTTAGGTCTTGCGTTATTTCCCAAAGACCCGCAGTAACAGTGGTTGTGAAAGTAAGCTCTTTACCGTTTTCATCAGTAATAGTAATGGTAACTAAGCGTCCGTCTTCGACATTATTAACAGTACCAAAAATACGAGTTGCGGGTGCTTCGGCGGCGTTAATTACATTATCTGTAAAGTCTTCATTGGTATCGACCGCAATAGTAATGCTTGCCTGAGTGTCTTTTATAATCGTGGTGGTATCGGTGGCATTGTTACCAGCAATATCTTGTGCAGTTGCTGTTATGTCTATATTACCTTCAGCAAAGTCTGAAAAATCAACATTTTCAACTGCCCAATAGCCATCGACTACTGTGGTTGTAAAGGTTTGCACAGTGTTGCCATCAGTAACGGTAACAGTGACCATTTGGCCATTTTGAATCCCCAGTACAGCTCCACCTAAATCGACACTATTTTGCTCGTTTGCATTTATTACGCCGTCTAAATCAAGCGTGGTTGCAGCTATGATTGCAAGGGTATCTTTATTAAATAAAAGTGTATTTGAGGCTGGATTTTCGGCTTGATCTGCAACGTCAGCTTGTACTTGAATTTTACCGTCAACTAAATTACTTAAATCAACGTTATCAATACGCCAAGCTCCAGCAGTTACAGTGGTGGTAGCCGTTGCGGTGTTACCGTTTCGATCAACAAAATATAGAGTCACTGTTTGACCATCTTCGATATCAGTCACGGTGCCAGAGAAGCTATTATTGCTGGTGACTTCATTTTCATTGATCACTTGATCTGCAAGATCTGTATCACTTAGCTCGATTGTGATCCTTGCTGCTACGTCTTTTTGTGCAGTATCTGTAGCTTGATTGCTGTTTCCTGCGCGGTTTTCGACACTTGCAGTTGCAGTAATATCACCATCTATGAGGAATCGAGAGTCAAAGTTTTCAATGAGCCATTCACCGTTCTCAACGACAGCTGTTAATTCAATTGCTGTGCCTTGAGAATCAGTCACGACGACAGTAACTATCTGACCATTTTCAGCATCAGTGGTGCCGCTAATGCGAACCCTTGGTGCTTCGGCGGCATTGATAGTGTCATCTTGCACGGTATCTATTTCCACCGTTATTGCTGGTGGTAGAGTGTCTTTCGTTATTGTGTTGGTGGCAATCGCAGGGTTACCAAAGCTGTCAATACTGGTCGCAGTGAAGGTTAGGTCGCCATCCAGTAGGCTGGATAAATCCCCATCTTCAATAATAAAGAAACCATTTTGCACTGTGGTATTAAAAATTAACAGTTTACCGCCATCATCACGGACAATATAATCC
>NZ_PNDT01000079.1:0-63793 GCF_005886375.1 Pseudoalteromonas sp. S1727 | reverse complement strand
GCAACAACAGGTGCTTCTTCAACTACCTTTTCTGGTGCAGTTGTGGCAGCAGGTTCAGCAACAACAGGAACTTCTTCAGCAACAGTTGTTTCACCAGCTTCAGCGGCTTGCTTTGCTTTTAACTCAGCTTCATATTCAGCAGCAGCTTGGTCGGCTACCGGTATAAATGCTGGCGGTTGTGTACCTTGTGTTGGTGCAGCTTCTTCACCCTCTGGGCGACGACGGCGCTGACCGGCAGCACGTAAATGACGTGGTGAGCGGCGTGAACGTGTACGTGTTTGACCTTGCTCTTCATCAGTTTGTGTGGCGTCTTGTTCGCTAGGTGCCGTTTGCTCACTCGAAGTTGTGTGTTCAACTTTTTGCTCAGGTGCGTCTACAGGAGTTGTTTCAGCGACTGCTTTTACTTCATCCTGTTGCTCTACAACTGGCTTAGCTGGTTTTTCAGTAACAGCAGGTGCCGTTTGTTGTTCAGCTTTAGCTGTTTCGTTTGTTGTTTCAACGGTTGGTGCATTTTCATCTTGCAGGCGCACTTTCTTACGTAAGTTACGGCGTTGACGACGAACTTTAGGCTTCTGCTCAGGTGTGTCAACAGCTACATTTTTAGCTTGCGTAGTGTCTTTAACGTCTGCTTTTGCCTCTGTTTTTGCTGCGGTAACTTTGTTGTCATCGTTACGAGTGTCGTTACGTTTACGAGAATTAGGATTACGACGACGTTTATTGCGGTTGTCGTTTCTTTCTTGTTGCTCGTTGTTTGCTGTTGCTGGTGTCTCTTCAGCAGTACGGTCTGCTCGCTCGTTTTGTGATTTACCACGTGAATTATTACGACGGCGCTGGTTATTGCGACGACGAGAATCACCATCATTATTACGGCGCTGATTATTTCGCGACTCGTTAGCTGATTTTTGCTGTTGCTCTTTATTTTCAGTTTGCTCAGCAGGTGTTGCAAATAAAGCCTTGAACCAATTGCCAATGGCAGTAAATAAACTTACTTGCGGTTGCACCGCAGCAGCTTGTGGTGCCGCAGGTTTTGCTTGAGCTTGTGGTGCCGGTGTTGATGGCATAACCACACCTTTTAGTACAGGCTCTTCACGTACTGCAACCGTTGGTGCTTTAGATGTTTCGTATACTTCTGGTTCAGGTGCTGTGATTTGCTCGTAGCTTGCTGCTTCAATGGTCTCATCTTTACGTAAACGAATTACTTCGTAGTGAGGAGTTTCCATGTGTTGATTTGGAATGATCACCACATCACAGCTGTGACGTTTTTCAATACGGTGTACGCTACGACGTTGCTCATTTAACAAGTATGAAGCTACTGCTACAGGCACTTGTGCATTAACTTGTGAGGTATTGTCTTTAATCGCTTCTTCTTCAATTAAGCGTAGGATTGACAATGCAATCGATTCATTTGAACGAATAGTACCTTGACCACTACAACGTGGGCATGGGCCTTGGCTTGCTTCACCAAGTGAAGGGCGTAGGCGTTGGCGTGACATTTCAAGTAAACCAAAACGAGAAATTTTACCAATCTGTACTCGAGCACGATCAGGGCGAACCGCATCTTTTAAGCGGTTTTCTACTTCACGCTGATGACGCGGTGGCGTCATATCAATAAAGTCGATAACGATTAAACCACCTAAGTCGCGTAAGCGTAATTGACGTGCAATTTCATCTGCTGCTTCTAAGTTGGTGTTAAGGGCTGTTTCTTCGATATCGCCGCCTTTAGTGGCTTTTGATGAGTTGATATCGATAGAAGTTAAGGCTTCTGTTGGGTCAATCACAATTGAACCACCAGAAGGAAGGCGCACTTCGCGTTGGAATGCTGACTCAATTTGGCTTTCAATTTGATAATGTGTGAACAGTGGTACTTCACCTTGGTAAAGTTTTACACGGCTCATGAAGTCAGGGCGAAAACGCTCAATGTGTGCTTTTGCTTCTTCAAATACACGGGCTTTATCAATCAGGATCTCACCAATGTCACGACGTAAATAATCGCGGATAGCGCGGAAGATTACGTTACTTTCTTGGTGAATCAAAAAGGGGGCTTTACCGCTGTCTGATGCTTGTTGAATGGCATCCCAGTGTACTAATAGAGCTTTTAAATCGTAGTTTAGTTCTTCAAACGATTTACCAACACCTGCGGTACGTACGATTAAACCCATGCCTTTAGGCAGCTCTAAGCGACTTAGTGCTTCTTTAAGTTCAGTACGCTCATCACCTTCGATACGACGAGAAATACCGCCAGCACGAGGGTTGTTAGGCATTAAAACAAGGTAGCTACCGGCAACACTGATGAAAGTGGTCAGGGCTGCGCCTTTTTGGCCACGCTCTTCTTTGTCAACTTGGACAATGACTTCTTGACCTTCTTTGATCACGTCACGAATATTTGGACGACCGTGGAAAGTATAGCCTTGTGGGAAGTAAGTACGGGCGATTTCTTTTAATGGTAGGAATCCGTGACGGTCAGCGCCGTAATCAACAAAGGCTGCTTCTAATGACGGTTCGATACGTGTGATTTTGCCTTTATAAATATTGGCTTTTTTTTGTTCGTGACCCGGGCTTTCGATATCTAAATCATACAGGCGCTGGCCATCAACCAGTGCTACGCGCATTTCTTCTTGCTGCGTCGCATTGATTAGCATACGTTTCATATTGTTACTCTACTGTTTATGTCGCTGACATGACGAAACTTTTCGCCTGTTCAGTTGCTCCATCGCTTCTTTTTGTACAGTCTCACGACTGGATCTGTGGGGGAGCTTGGTACTGTATTTGTACCTTAAGTATCTTTATGGTGCTGGCTGACAATAACGTCATGTTACGTTATTAAATTCTATTATGGTGTCAAAACTATCGGCTGTTTTTACAGTGACGTATTCGAGTTCTGTCCAGAGTCGACCATTTATTAAATAAACTTAGGTGTTTTACAGTACATCTGCTGAACGGCGTGTCGTACGCCGTCACGATCAGACAAATTATCTGTTCAAATTGCTTTTTTCATCAACATTTAATAACACTTCGTGCTCAACTTAACTGGCGATATATTACACGCATCGGAGTTAATTGAACGCACGTGTAAACTGGGTATGTATAAAAGCTTTGGAAAACTTATCTCGGATCTGTATGATCAATTACCCAGAATGTGCATCACGAATGTCTTAATGTGTTAAAAAGCACCGTTGTTATCTGCAAATACATATTTGCGTCGGTGATTATCCCACTATTACAACTGTGTTAGCAACTAAAATTATTTTACTTAAATCAGTGATTAGGCAATGTCAGAAAAAACCGGCTTACAAGTATCTTTCGTCACGATTACCGAAGACCATTTAGGTCAACGGATTGATAACTTTCTTATTACCCATTTAAAAGGGGTGCCTAAAAGCGCTGTGTATCGAATTCTTCGTAAAGGCGAGGTGCGTGTAAATAAAAAGCGCATCAAGCCTGTGTATAAATTACAGCTCAACGACATCGTGCGTGTGCCACCAATCAAGGTAGCTGAGCGCGAAGAGTTTGTGCCTAAAAATCTGGATGTTGTTACTAAACTTGAAGATGCCATTTTATTTGAAGACAAATACTTGATGGTGATTAATAAACCTTCGGGCATGGCAGTTCATGGTGGTAGCGGCTTAAGCTATGGCTTAATTGAAGCGTTACGTGTACTTCGCCCTGATGAACGTAGTTTAGAATTGGTGCATCGTTTAGATAGAGACACCTCAGGTTGCTTATTGATAGCTAAACGCCGTTCAGTGCTAACCAGCTTGCATGAACAGTTACGTGAAAAAACCATGGAAAAAAACTACTGGGCGCTAGTTGATGGACAGTGGGACTCAAAAGATAAAAACGTTACTGAAGGGTTATTAAAAAACACCTTACAATCAGGTGAACGTATAGTACGTGTTAATAATACCGAAGGTAAGCCGTCTCATACGCGCTTTAAAGTGTTGGAGCGTTTTGATGAGTGCTCACTCGTGCAGGCATCGCCTGTTACAGGGCGTACACACCAAATTCGTGTTCATACTCAGTGCCGTGGTCATGCGATTGCGTGTGATGATAAATACGGTAATCAAGCGTTTGATGCTGCGATGCGTAAAATTGGTTTAAATCGCTTATTTTTACACGCACATGACTTGAGTTTTTATCATCCTAAAAACGAAACCACTATGCGTGTTGAAGCCCCACTAGATAATGCTTTAGTCAATTGCATTAAAACCTTGCGCGCCGCTAAATCATGACAGCATATAAATTAGTCATATTTGATTGGGATGGCACCATAATGAACTCGGTGCCTAAAATCGTTAACTGTATGCGCCAAGCTGCATTAACCTGTGGTGTTGTAGCACCGAGTGATGAGGCGACAAAAAATATTATAGGTTTGTCTCTTGAGCATGCTGTTGCGAGTTTATTTCCTGAACATAGCACGGTACATACTGATTTGATTGTAGCTTATAAACATCAGTATAAATTTGTTGATGTTACGCCAACTCCATTGTTTACCGATGTGGTAGACACTTTAACGGCTTTAAAAAACCAAGGAGTGTTATTGGCTGTAGCAACGGGGAAAAGTCGTGCAGGGCTTGAGCGTTTGCTTGATGAAACACAACTTAGAGATTACTTTGTTGCAACTCGCACCAGTGATGATGCGTTGTCAAAACCTGCACCTGATATGCTATTGCAATTGCTGGTAGAGCTTAACATTAGACATGTAGATGCGCTGATGATTGGGGACACTAAAATAGATATGGCGATGGCAAAAGCAGCTAATATTGACCGCCTTGGCGTGACTATGGGGGTACACAATGCGCAACAGCTTAGCGAATTTACCCCTATTGCAACGGTTGATTCCTATCAGCAACTAAGGACATTGTTAGTCAATCGTTAGTTTGATTGCTTAAAACATCAAAATCAAACTCGGTCAGTAACTGACTGAGTTTGATCAGTGGTAAGCCAATCAGACTGTTTGGGTCGTCGCCGCTGAGCTTTTCAAATAAACAAATTCCGAGCCCTTCACTTTTAAAACTGCCCGCGCAGTTATACGGTTGCTCTGCGTCACAATAAGCACTAATTTGTTCAAGTGATAGATGTTTAAATGTCACCTCGAAAGGCTCAACAACGGTTTCTATAATGTTACTTTTAATATCATATACAGATAAACCGGTTAAAAAGGTCACTGTATTACCACTGAATAAGCTAAGTTGTTTGATGGCATTTTCTTTAGTATGTGGTTTCCCTAATATTTGCCCATTAAATACGGCCACTTGATCCGAGCCAATGGCTAAGCCATGCTGAAAATGGCTTAGGGCTGCTCGCGCTTTTAATTCGCTTAAGCGTGTAACTAATTGCGCTGGAGATTCATTGTTTAATGGTGACTCATCAATATCTGGTGAGAAGGTATCGAATGGTAAATTAAATTTTTGCAATAAAGCCTGACGAAAAGGTGAACTTGAGGCTAAAATAAGACGGTGCTGCACGGATGGCTTTCCTAATGAAAATCAGATTGAGTTAGGATAAATCAGATCCGTCGCTAAAACAAAGAAATGAATCGCGAAAAACCAGCTAAAAATGGTTTTTTACTTTGACTAACTAAGTAACTATCTATATGATGCAGCCCCTATGCAAAAGGTGAAAATTCCCATCACTCTTCATCCAGGTAAAGCAGCCCAACATCGTTTAAGTTATGACGGTATTGTTCAGCTTGAGAAACTGACCCGTTTACGGGAAGTAATCCAGGAAGAAGTAGGTGAAATAGCGGTAAAAATTCATTGCAAGAATGATGAGCAAGGTTTGGTTGTGATAAGCGGCAATTTGTCCACACACGTAACGGTTACTTGTCAACGTTGTAATGGTGATTTAGGGTTGGATTTGGATCAAGACTTTGTGTATTCGCCAGTCGGTTTGGATGCAGAGTCAGATGATCTTCCAGAAGTCTACGATGAAGTAGCACTTGATGAAAATGGTGAAATAGACGTTTTTGAGTTAATCGAAGACGAACTGCTTTTAGCAATTCCATTAGTGCCTACCCACAACGAAGCTTCATGCAGTTATTCAGCAAAGCCTGCCAGCTTTGGTGTTTTAAAAGCGGAAGATGATAAACCAAATCCATTTGATATTTTGAAACAACTTAAGAAAGATTCTTAGGAGAAGACTATGGCTGTACAAAAGAGCAAGAAGTCTCGTGCAAGACGCGGCATGCGCCGTTCACACGATGCGATCAGTGGTCCAACTTTAACTGTAGACCAAACATCTGGTGAGACTCACCGTCGTCACCACGTGACTGCAGATGGTTACTACAAAGGCGTTCAAGTAATTTCTAAATAAGAGATTGCTTTTATGCTGACCAATCTAACCATTGCGTTAGATATGATGGGGGGCGATTATGGCCCCCGTTCATCTATCCCCGCAGCCGTTAACGCGGTAAATGCCAATGCCAACTTAAGATTAATCTTATGTGGTAACGAAAAAGTAATATCTAAAGAACTCGAATCCCTCGATTCTCTTTCTCATCCTCGCCTAATTATTCGCCACTGTAGTGAAGTTGTCACCAATAGCTGTGAACCATCTTCTGCGGTGCGATCAAAAAAAGATTCTTCAATGCGTGTTGCCCTCGATTTAGTTAAATCAGGCGAAGCGCAAGCGTGTGTTAGCTCTGGCAATACTGGCGCGCTGTTATTCATGGCCCACTATGTGTTAAAAATGTTGCCCGGCGTAAAGCGTCCAGCATTAATCTCTGCGGTGCCCACCGAGCGGAAAAACCCTGTTTACTTACTCGATTTAGGAGCAAACGTACATTGTGATGCACAAACCTTGTACCAGTTTGGTATTATGGGTTCTGTGGTTGCTGGGCAGGCACTTGGTTGCGACAATCCAAAAGTAAGTTTGTTAAATATAGGCTCTGAAGACATCAAGGGCCATGAAGACATCAAACAAGCTGCGCAATTAATGCAGCAGTGTGACTACCTTAACTACATAGGTTACAGTGAGGGGAGCGATATTTTCACTGGTAAGTCAGATGTAATCGTTTGTGAAGGGTTTGTCGGTAACGTAGCGCTAAAGACCTGTGAAGGCATTGCAAAACTCATTATGTTTAAGTTGACTAAAGCCTTGCAAAAGCATTTTTTCTATAAATGCTTGGCGTTTATGTTACAGCCGGTAATAAAAAAACTCTATAAACGAGTGAACCCCGACCAGTATAACGGTGCTTCTCTGGTAGGATTGCGCGGTATTGTCGTAAAAAGCCATGGGAATGCCTCAGATAAAGCATTTCATGCTGCTATCGATGAAGCTGTCAGAGAGGTTGAGCGTCAACTTCCTGAGAAAATAGCAGCTATTTTCGAGCAAACACATGCAACTAAAAAAGTCGCAACTGACGATTAATTATTTGTCAGATGTGTACTTAGACACTTATTTATTTGTTTAATTAAAAGAGCAAAGTATGGCACAAAAAATTGCACTTGTTTTTCCAGGTCAAGGCTCACAATCTGTGGGTATGTTAAGTGAGCTTTTAGCGCAATCTGACGTAGTTCAAGCAACATTTGCTGAAGCATCACAAGCACTTGGTTATGATTTGGCGGCGTTAGTACTCAATGGTCCAGAACAAGAACTCAATCAAACCCATCGTACCCAACCGGCACTATTAACAGCATCAGTGGCGATTTACCGTCAATGGTTAGCTGCAAACCCAGACGCAGAGGTTACTATGGCCGGTCATAGTTTAGGTGAGTATTCAGCGCTAGTATGTGCCGATGTACTAAGCTTGGCTGAAGCGGTTAAACTAGTCGAAAACCGTGGTTTATATATGCAAGAAGCGGTGCCTGCAGGCGTGGGTTCTATGGCTGCTATTATTGGTTTGGGTGATGATGAAATCAAAACAGCGTGTGAAGCTTCAGCACAAAATGAAGTTGTTGCACCTGTGAATTATAACTCTCCAGGTCAAGTGGTGATTGCAGGGCATAAAGCTGCTGTAGAGCGTGCTTCAGAAGCATGTAAAGAAGCGGGCGCAAAACGTGCACTGCCTTTATCAGTGAGTGTGCCTTCACATTGTGAGTTAATGAAGCCTGCGGCTGAAAAATTAGCTGCTGATTTAGCTGCTTTAACATTTAATACACCTAAGTGTGATGTAATTAATAATGTTGATGTAAGTGCTGAAAACTCGGCAGATGCAATTAAAGATGCCTTAGTACGTCAACTATATAGCCCAGTACGTTGGACTGAAACAGTGCAAGCACTCGTGGCGCAAGGTATTACACAAAGCTATGAGTTTGGCCCAGGTAAAGTCCTGACAGGCCTTGCTAAACGTATTGATAAAGCAATGGTGTGTGGCTCGATAAACGATCAAGCCAGCATTGATGCAGCAAAATAAGAGTAGGAAACAATGGCAAATTTATTTTCGTTAGAGGGCAAAGTTGTCCTAATCACAGGCGCTAGCCGTGGTATTGGTAAAGCAATCGCGACAACCTTAGTTGCACAAGGTGCCAAAGTAGCGGGTACAGCAACCAGTGAATCAGGTGCTGCCAATATTAGTGAGTACCTAGGTGAGAATGGTAAAGGTTATGCACTTAACGTAACTGATCCTGCTTCGATTGAGTCGACACTTGCGGCAATAAAAGCAGATTTAGGTGATATTGATGTATTAGTAAATAATGCCGGTATCACCCGCGATAATCTTCTTATGCGCATGAAAGACGCTGAGTGGGACGATATCATTGATACGAACTTAAGCTCTATTTTCCGTTTATCTAAGGCTGTTTTACGCCCGATGATGAAAAAGAAAAATGGTCGAATCATCAATATTGGTTCGGTTGTAGGCACTATGGGTAATGCGGGTCAAGCTAATTATGCTGCAGCGAAAGCGGGCGTTATTGGTTTTTCTAAGTCACTTGCTCGTGAAGTTGCCTCGCGTGGTATTACAGTCAATGTAATTGCACCAGGTTTTATTCAAACGGATATGACTGATGAGCTTACAGATGAGCAAAAAGCAGCTACCCTTGCTAATGTACCAGCTGGTCGATTAGGTCAACCAGATGAAATTGCCGCAGCGGTGTGCTATTTAGCATCAGATGCAGCAGCGTATGTATCAGGTGAAACCCTGCATGTAAACGGTGCTATGTATATGGTATAGGAACTTTGTTCCTTTTTTGATTTCAGTAAGTTTATCGAAAAATGTTGAATTTTTTGTGATCTTGCTTTAAACATACTTGAATTCGCATTGAAAATAAGCGATAAAAGACACAAATAACCCTCAAGAGGTTTGACCAGATAAATATTTATCAGCAAATCCTTGAATCACAGAATTATGCGCCGTAAACTACGCCGCAATCTGAAAATAACGCATTGGCGTTTTTAATAAAGGAAAGAAGAATGAGCGACATCCAAGAACGCGTAAAGAAAATCATCATTGAGCAACTAGGTGTTAAAGAAGAAGAAGTAAAGCATGAAGCTTCTTTCGTTGATGACTTAGGCGCAGATTCACTTGATACTGTTGAATTAGTAATGGCTCTTGAAGAAGAGTTTGACACTGAGATCCCAGATGAAGAAGCTGAAAAGATCACTACAGTACAAGCTGCAATCGATTACGTAACAGCTCACGCTGAGTAATCAATCGCAAATTAAGGGCAGCATTCGCTGCCCTTAATCTATCCATAATATGATACTAATTAATTTAGTACACACCCACCTAAAATAATAATTCCCTTATTGGAGGCAACCCGTGGCTAAACGTCGAGTCGTCGTAACTGGCTTAGGAATGTTGACACCGCTAGGTAACGATGTTGAATCAACCTGGCAAGGCTTGTTAAATGGCAAAAGTGGTATTCAAACTATCACACATTTCGATACTTCAAGTTTTGGCACCAAATTCGCAGGCTTGCTGAATGATTTTGATGCATCTAACTATATGTCACCTAAAGATGCTAAAAAAATGGATTTGTTTATCCAATATGGCATAGCAGCGGGTGTGCAGGCACTACAAGATTCTGGCCTTGAGATCACAGAGCAAAACGCACAACGTGTGGGTGTTGCTGTAGGGTCAGGCATTGGTGGTTTAACACTAATTGAAGAAAACCACATCAAATTATTAAACAGTGGCCCACGTAAGCTTTCTCCTTTTTACGTGCCGTCGACCATTATCAATATGATCTCAGGTCATTTATCGATTATGCACGGTCTTCGTGGTCCAAATATTTCAATTGTGACAGCGTGTACTACTGGCTTACATAATATCGGCCATGCGGCGCGTATGATTGCCTATGGTGATGCCGATGCTATGGTAGCGGGTGGTGCAGAGAAAGCATCGACTCCGATTGGTATGGGTGGTTTTAATGCTGCGCGTGCGCTGTCTACTCGTAATGATGACCCACAAGCGGCTTCTCGTCCATGGGATAAAGACCGTGACGGTTTTGTACTTGCAGATGGTGCGGGTGTTATCGTACTTGAAGAATATGAACACGCAAAAGCCCGCGGTGCTAAAATCTACGCTGAGCTAGTAGGCTTTGGTATGAGTGGCGATGCATATCACATGACATCACCTCCAGAAGACGGTGCAGGTGCAGCCCTTGCGATGGAAAATGCATTAAATGATGCTGGTGTAAATGCAGATCAAGTGGGCTATATCAACGCGCACGGCACGTCGACTAACGCAGGTGATAAAGCTGAGACCTCCGCGGTTAAATCAATCTTTGGCAGTGCAGCAAAAGATGTGATGGTGAGCTCATCTAAATCTATGATGGGCCATTTACTCGGTGCTGCAGGCTCGGTTGAATCCATTATTACTATTTTGTCATTACAAGAGCAAAAAGTAACACCAACAATTAACCTTGATAACCCTGACGAAGGCTGTGATCTAGATTATGTTCCGCATACAGCTCGTGATGCAAAACTAGACTACGCATTATGTAACTCGTTTGGTTTTGGCGGTACTAATGGCTCGTTGCTATTTAAAAAGGTATAATCATTTTTAACAACGAGACAAAATAAGAGCCCAGTTGTAACTGGGCTTTTTTATATGCAAAAAAATAACAACCAATGCAAAAAATAATATTTACAGATGCAACAAGCACAGTGAGTAATAAAGACCGCGGCCTAAATTATGGCGATGGGTTTTTTACTACCGCAAAAGTGCATAATTGTGAAGTTGAACATTGGCCATTGCATTGTGCGCGCCTTGAAGAGTGTGCTGCACGATTGGGTTTCGATGCGCTTGATATCGCCGCGCTAACGCAGGCTGTTAACAGTTATATTCAAAGTGTGCCGCTAGGTGTATTAAAAATAGTTGTTACTCGAGGTGAAGGTGGGCGAGGGTATGCATTACCTGAGCAGCCACAAACCACTATTTTGTTGTCGCAATTAGCGTTTCCTGTACATTATGAACAACAAGCGCAGCAGGGTATTAAACTTGCAGTAAGCCCTATAAAGCTTGCTTCACAACCATTACTTGCGGGTTTAAAAACCTTAAACCGATTAGAGCAAGTGATGATCAAACGCGCGATGGATGCACAAGTATGTGATGATGTTTTAGTCTGTGATTATCACAACAATGTGATTGAAGCTTCTGCTGCGAATATATTTGCTATTCACAATGGCCGCGTTGTTAGCCCACAATTACAAAACTGTGGTATCAAAGGGGTTTATCTGCAATCACTGTGTGATAAGTTAGAGATTGAATTTATTGATATTACATTGCCTGAGTTACTGCAAATGGATGCGGTGTACTTGTGTAACAGTTTAATGGCCATCGTTCCTGTTATTGCTATTGCGGATACTGGCTTTGATTTAACGACTAGTTTAAAACTACTGCATGGTTTGTTAGCCAAGGAGTCTGCGTGTTAAGAGTGATTATCTCTATTGTGTTGTTGGCATTGTTGGTCACGGGTATTGGCTATCAGCAATTACAAAGCACTATCAATAGTACATTAACTGTGCCTGCTAATACCTTATTTGAAGTTAAAAAAGGCACCGGGTTTAATCAGCTATGCCAACAGTGGCAAGCTAAAAAATGGCTTGAGAGTTGTCTTCGTTATCAAATACTCGCCAAGCTGGATCCAACACTTACCGATTTAAAAGCAGGCCTATACCAACTTGATGAAAGCACCGTACTGGATAATATTCGTCGAATAAATCAAGGTCAGCAAGTAAGCTTTAGTTTTACAATTATTGAAGGGCAAATGCTGCGGGATGTATTGGCAAAGATTGCAGTAGCTCCTCACCTACAGCAAGATTTAAAAGCAAACGAACTGGGTTTGCAAATCACTGGCAATGAACAGCATCTAGAAGGGTGGTTGTTTCCGGAAACCTACCATTATCATGCAAATGACACGGCCAGTAGCGTGTTAAGGCGTGCTTATTTAAAAATGCAGACGGTACTTGATACTGCGTGGTTACAAAGAGCGGATAGCCTACCTTATGAAAACCAATACCAAGCGTTGATCTTAGCGTCAATTATTGAAAAAGAAACTGGTCTTGCTAGTGAGCGGCCATTGATTGCGTCAGTGTTTAATAATCGTTTAAACTCCAAAATGCGTTTGCAAACCGATCCTACGGTAATTTATGGTTTAGGTGTGGATTTTGATGGTGATATTAAGCGTAAAGATTTAACCACTTATACGCCGTATAACACATACAAAATAAATGGCTTACCGCCAACACCCATTGCCATGCCATCAAAAGCGGCAATTTTAGCGGCCGTTAACCCACCAGAATCTGAGTATGTGTACTTTGTAGCAAAGGGAGATGGCAGTCATCAGTTTTCTAAAACGTTAAAAGAGCACAATAAAGCCGTGCAAGATTATTTACGTTATCAAAAACAGTTAGCGAACTAGCTTTAAAATTTACAACAAAAAAGAGAGATCATGACAGCAGCAAAATTTATTGTGATTGAAGGCCTTGAAGGTGCTGGAAAATCAACGGCAATTGCTATTTGCCAACAGTTTTTAGCTCAACACAATATTGACTTTGTTAATGTGCGAGAGCCTGGCGGCACCCCGATTGCTGAGGCGCTGCGCACTATAGTGAAAGACAATCACGATGAAGAGATTGCCAGTGAAACTGAGTTATTGCTAATGTATGCAGCTCGATCACAGTTATTACATAATGTTATTCGCCCAGCGCTTGCAAAAGGCCAATGGGTGTTAGGGGATCGTCACGACCTTTCGTCACAAGCTTATCAAGGTGGCGGTCGAGAAATTGCAACAAGCACTTTAGCTTCGCTTGGCGATATTGTGCTACAAGGCTTAAAGCCAGATCTTACTATTTATTTAGACATCGACCCTGCCGTGGGGCTTACCCGTGCCAAAGGCCGTGGTGAGCTAGATAGAATTGAGCAGCAAGCTCTGAGCTTTTTTGAACGTACCCGAGCGCGCTATTTAGAACTTGCCAATAGTGATGAACGCATTAAAACAGTTAATGCCGCGCAGAGTATGGAGCTAGTTCATCAAGATATCGTTACGGTGCTTGAGCAATTTGTAAAAAGTAATCCATAACATGATTTATCCTTGGCTTAACGATGTTCATCAGCAGCTCACCGCCAGTTTTAATGCTGGGCGTTTTCATCATGGGCAGTTGTTTAATGGCCAGCAAGGTGTTGGTAAGCACGCCTTAGTTGAGGAATTAGCCAATGCTTTATTGTGTAGCGCGCCGCAAAATCTAGTCGCGTGTGGACATTGTAAAAGCTGTCACTTAAACCAAGCAGTGACTCATCCAGATAAATATACAGTGCAAACCGATGGGCAAAGTATTGGTGTTGACGATATACGCAGCGTGAGTGATTTTATGCAGCAATCAGCAGCGCAAAATGCCAATAAAGTGGTGGTGATCAATGATTGCCACAAAATGACCACAGCTGCTGCAAATGCACTGTTAAAAACCTTAGAAGAGCCAAGTCCTCAGCGATTTTTATTGCTAACCACCAATGCGACAGCACAATTGCCTGCGACAATTTTAAGCCGTTGTGCGCTCAGTGAAGTTAAAGTTCATAATACTGAAGTGGCAATGCAGTGGATCGCACAATTAAACGTCCCTGCGTATCCATGGTTAAAATTGTTTACTCAGCAACCATTGCTGGTCGCGCGCTGGCAGCAGGATGAACAGCTTGAAGTGATTGATCAACTTTATAAATTTGCAACTGAGTTAAAACAAGGCCATAATTTCAGTGCGTTAGTTGATATTATTAGTAAAGATAACGAACGTATTCGTGTATTTAGTTTATTTTTAAGCGAGCAATTAAAACAACAACTGATCACTGGAATGGACTTTGACTCGTACCAAAATGCACAAAACGCCTTGGCGGAGTTTGTGCAAAACAGTACCCAGATACTCGGATTGAATTTGCCATTAGCAGTTTCGCGTTTAGCGTATCGTTTACGTAACAGCCATAAATAGGATTGATTGTGCAAGAATTATTAGTCGATATAGATGATTTAGACGAGTTATACCGCTGTTATATGCCGTATTTAAAAACCGGTGGTTTATTTGTGCGCACTAATATGCGTTATGAAATGGGCCATTCTTTAGCACTTAAAGTTACCTTACCTGATGCACTAGAGGATGATGTGATCACTGGCAAAGTTGCATGGATCACACCGCAAGGTGCACAAAGCTCAAATCCACCGGGAATTGGGATTAGTTTTATCGATGATAAAACAAACCTGAATGCGAAGATCGAAAAACTACTAGGGACTATGTTAAACTCTGGTAATCCAACTTATACCATGTAGTAAGCAGTACCGTGATTGTAGATTCTCATTGCCATTTAGACCGCCTCGATTTTGATAAACTCGATTTAAACTTAGACCAAGTACTTGATAACGCAAGAGCAAAACAAGTAGAGCACTTTTTATGTGTAAGCGTAACGCTTGATCAATTTCCTAGCATGCTGGAAAAAATTCAAGGTTACCATGATGTATCTGCGTCGTGCGGTGTTCATCCCCTTGATCAAAAAGACGCATTAGATAAGCAGCGTTTAATCGATTTAGCGAGCCACGATAAAGTGGTGGCCATTGGTGAAACTGGCCTTGATTACTATTACGCAAAAGACACACATGCCGTGCAACAAGCCAGTTTTGTCGGTCATATTGAAGTGGCGAATGAATTACAAAAACCGCTGATCATTCATACCCGTGATGCCCGCGAAGATACCATTAATTTAATGCGTGAACATAACGCTGAAAACTGTGGTGGGGTATTACACTGTTTTACAGAAAATTGGGATATGGCGAAAAAAGCCATCGATTTAGGGTTTTATATTTCGATTTCAGGTATCGTGACATTTAAAAATGCCGTGGAACTTAAAGACGTCGTTAAGCAAATCCCTCTTGATCGCTTGTTAATTGAAACCGATTCTCCGTATTTAGCACCGGTGCCTTATCGTGGTAAAACCAATCAGCCAGCCTATGTCCAGGATGTGGCATATTACATTGCAGATTTAAAAGGTGTTAGTTACAAAGAGCTGGCCGAGGCAACCACTGCTAACTTTTATTCATTATTTAATTTAGCAGATAAAGGTTAATTCGTTGATGAGCACAGCATCACTCCCTGAGTTATTAATGGGGCCTATGGTGCGCCGTGCTGATGCTAAAGGGGTGTGTTTTCAATTTGCCACTAGCACCCCTTCACAATACCGTATTGAACTGGATAATGTTGACACGTACAGTGAACATCACAGTATTGCGCTGGGCAAGCAACTGTTTTTGCATTTCATCGTATTAAAATCAATTAATGCAGACTTACCTGCCGACGTATTACTTGGTTATCGCCTTTTTAACGACGAGCAACAAATAGATCTCAGTGATTTTTGTTATGATGGCAAAGCCACTCCAGAGTTTGTGATCCCGCTAACACTTGAGCAAATATTTCATGGCTCGTGCCGTAACCCGCATCACCCAGCCCAAGATAGCCTCGTTGCCGCACAACGATGGCAAGCTCAGCAGCGCACACAAGGTAAAGCCGGTGCTGATATTTTATTGCTATCGGGTGATCAGGTGTATGCCGATGATGTTGCCGGCGCCATGTTAATCGCAATCTACCGGTTAATTGAGTTATTGGGTATTTATAAAGAGCAACCATTGGATATTGCATTGCCAGCGCAACTTTCAGAGCAGCTGTATCAACGTCATCTATTTTTGCCTAAAGTGCCGTGGCAACAACGTAGTAAAATTGGCGTGGGTTATTGGTTAAAAAAAGATGAGCCGCACTTTTCTAGTTTAAAAGCCGCTAATCATTTAGTTTCTTTTGAAGAATTTATTGCGTTGTACTTGCTTAATTTTAGTCCTGTTGTGTGGTCGTTACTTGATTTTGAGTCAATTAGTTATCAAGCTAAAACAGCTAAGTGCCAACAACTTTTCGATAATGAAAAACAGGCGTTAGCTGAGTTTAGTCAAGGACTACACGAGGTACAGCGATTATTTGCTAATGTTTCAACCCTTATGATGTTTGATGATCATGATGTCACCGATGATTGGAATTTAACTGCAGGTTGGGAGCAAGTGATTTATCAGCACCCAGTGAGCCGCCGTATTGTTAATAATGGTTTGATCAGTTATTGGCTAATGCAAGGTTTTGGCAATGATGCTGGAATGAAAACAGGGGCATTAATCGATGAGTTTAAAACCAGTTTAAGCAAGCAAAAGCAATGGCAATTCAAGGCGTTCGATAAAACAATATTAGAGTTTAACCATTGGCATTATGAACTTAATACGGTACCAAAAGTGGTGGTGCTTGATACTCGTACTCACCGCTGGCGTAATGAGCAAAACTTTAATGAGCCCTCCGGATTACTTGATTGGGAGCGCCTTACAGAACTTGAAAATAGTTTATTAACGCATGAGCAAGTAATTATAGTCTCGCCTGCGCCAGTGTTTGGGGTGAAATCAATAGAAGCTATTCAAGCGTTATTTAATATGTGTGGACAGCCTTTATTGGTTGATGTAGAGAACTGGATGGCCCATGAAGGCTCAGCAAAAAAATTACTCGATACTTTCCGTCGCGATGATACCCCCAAAGAAACACTGATTTTATCAGGAGATGTACATTACTCGTTTTGCTTTTCCGTGCAAAAGCGCTTTGGCAAGCACCCAAACCGCATTTGGCAACTCACTGCCAGTGGTATTAAAAATGAGTTTCCCCGAAAATTAATCAATATACTCGATAAGCTCGACTCGATTTTATACGCCCCGAAAAGCCCGCTTAACTTTTTTACTAAGCGTTGGCACATGGAAGTTGATAAACATCAAACCAAGGGGGATGGCCAAAAATATTTAGTGAGCGATGCAGCGATCAGTTTGATAGAGCTCAAACAAGGTAAGCTGGCGCGCTATCAACTGATCCATGCTGATAGCCGCACCACCGAATTTGATTTAAACGATAATTAAGCGGCTTAATCTCATCTACTTTTCACGTTGGGTTTTAACGTAATCACCCACGTTACTGACCGTATCAAGCCAGTAGCCATTGTCAGGGTCTTGTAAATACACAAGCAACTGCTCGAGCACTTTAGCATCTGTGGTGTATTGATCGCCTTTGCCAATTTCATGGCCAGCCAAAATAAGCCATGCGTTATTTTCGCGAAGTTGTTCCAACATAGTGATGATTTCAGCAAAACTCAACCCGTCAATGCGAAGCCCCGTAAGCTGTGCAAAATCGGTAAAATTTGGATTGTTAGCTGACTCATCTAACCAAGTACGGCCACTATCAAAATGTTTTGCAATAATTGGCACATAACTTTTGGTATTAACGCCACGGCCAACAAAGGTGTTACCGCAAGGATAGGCGAAAGCGCGTGGCGTAACGCCGAGTTGCTCTTTTATGTATGCTTGCGCGCTGAGAATATCATTTTCAAGCCAAGCTAGAGTGGTTTCTTCCAGTGACAAATTTTGCTTTCGTAACCATTCAAAATTCCCAGTACAGACATGACTACTAGTATGGTTCCCAATTTCATGGCCTGATTTTACCGCATCTTGCCATTTAGTTAGGCGCTCTTTGGCGTTGAAAGGAGATACATAAAAAGTGGCTTTGGCTTGGTGTTTGTTTAATATTGCCGTGCCGATATCAACTTGACTGTGGCGGGCATCATCAAACGTAATGCTAATGGCATTTTGTGCTTTACCTGGATACTGGAAACCGAGGTAGAGATCAGATTCTACTGCAAAGCTTGATTGGCTGGTTAATAGTGCAGCCATTGTTATTATTGATAGTCGTTTTAACATGGTCGATCATCGTTATTTTTTATTCATTATAGAAACAACAAATTACAGTAAAAGCAATCGATTATCAAAAAATTAACACGGTTGCTATGATTTGGGTATAGATAATAACGCGGAGCAAAAAAATGCCCAGAACGAATCCGCATTGTTCTGGGCTTAGGGGATGGCTCTAGTGAGCCTGCGCTAACTTTAAAAACACCTTCTAAATTTCGTTAAGGGAGAAGTAGAAAGTATTATTAAGTGTAGTTAACATACGTAAAAAACCCCAATAAATGATGAAATTTTATACTACTTATAAAACAACTATTTGCATAAAAAACAACCGTTGAGTATGAAATTTATCCATTACTTGTTGTCAGCTTATGCACAGCTTATTCTCACCAGCTTATTAATTGATTGTTTTGTACCAGATCACGTGGCAGTGAGTTCTTAATTTTATTTTTTTGCCATTTCCCAAGCCCGATAGGGCAACCACACAAGGTTAAAACGACTTCACCTAGGGTATTAGTGGGCTTATCTAAGCGAATATCTTTGCCTTGAAAATAATCACTTGCTTGCTGATCGCTTAACGCGAAGGTATTACTTTTACATTGAGTGCCAAATACAGTGGCAAATTCATGATTTAGACGTACGCCATTTTTATGGATCATACCAAGGTGAATACCTAGGCGTGCATACTTTATTTTATTTTCAATGGCAGAAAATTCCTCTGGAAACAACCACAGCTCTTTATCCCGTTGCATTAATGAACCGCTTAGTGTTGTAATGCCAAATTGCTTTTTTAATTCAGCGTAAAAAGCTTGGCTGGGTTTTTTGTCAAACGATTGAAATGGAAATGCGCCTTTTTTTACTTTTTGATTCGGGTTGTCAGTGCTGGCAAGCTTTTTAAACTTAGCAATAAAAAAACCTTCGCTGTCAAATGTTTGTGGCCAAACATGCAAATAGCCCTCAGCTGTTGTCGCGCATTCAGCACCTGAAAATAAAGTATCTAAGGGTTCGATAGTTAGCTGGTTAGGAAACTCATTTAACAGAAATTCACACACATGTTGGTTTTCAAGCGGTGTGAGGGTGCAAGTTGAATAGACTAATGTCCCCCCGGGCTTTAAAGCGTAGAAGGCACTTTTGATTAAATCTTTTTGTACTTTGGCAATATCAATATTCGACTCAATCGACCAATTTTTTAACGCATCTGCGTCTTTGCGCACAGTGCCTTCACCAGAGCATGGCGCGTCGAGTAAAATACTGTCAAAGCACTCAAACATATAATCACCAAAAATCACCCCATCAAAATGTGACAGGGCGCAATTACCCACCCCCATGCGTTTTAAAGTAGCGCTGAGTACTTTTAAACGAGATGACGATAATTCATTCGCCACTAATACGCCTTGGTTATCCATTAATGCCGCAAGCTGTGAGGTTTTAGAGCCTGGCGCTGAGGCCATATCGAGTACATGCTGTGCTTCTGAGAGTGATTCTTTCAGTGCCATAGGTGGCAACATGGAGCTGGCTTCTTGCACATATATAGCGCCACTTAGGTGGAGATCGGTATTACCCAGTGCCAGCGCGTGTTCTTCATCTATAGGTCGCTCTAGCCAAAAACCTTCTTCACACCAAGGCACAGGTGTTAACAGCCAACCTTTTTGTTCCGCAATACGTCTAAATTGGGCAACAGACATCTTCAAGGTATTAACGCGAATTGATTTACGCAAGGGCCTTCGACAAGCACTGAGAAAATCATCAAGCTTTAAATGTTCAGGTAAATAGGTCTTTACGTCATCAATAAAGTGCTGGGGAATATATGTATTGGCGTCCAAGACTAGGCTCACAGTGAAGAAATAAAACCGTATATTAGCATTTTTATACCTCAAGAGCAGCGCCTTAATAGAGATTTTACAAAACTTGGCGTGTCGACACTTTACCTTGCTTGATGCTTAAATGAGCAGTTAGACCATTATAATCTATACTTATGTCGACAATAATGGGGTTTTTATGTTTTTTATACTGATTTAGACTTGACTCTGTTCTAATGAACTCCCATAGTGTCAATATAAATTGTCGACAATCTTAAAGAAGGGCTCAATGACCCAAGATGCTTTTAGCGAAACACTTATTACCACAGCTTCAGATCAAGTGTTTGTAGATATGCGCCGTGAGATAGTAGAAGGCAGCATTGAACAAGGCAGTAAAATATCAGAGCCAGAGCTTGCAAAACGTTATGGAGTAAGTCGTGCGACATTGCGCGAAGCGTTAAATCGGCTTGAGAGTTGTTATTTAGTTGAGCGTAAAGCCAATGTAGGGTGTCGGGTTGTTGCCCTGACTGCTGAGCGGTTAATAGAAGTTTATCAAGTACGCAGCGCCCTTGAAGGCTTAGCGTGTCGCTTAGCTGCCGACAATATGGCACCTGATGAAGTGCAAAGCTTAAAGCAATTGCTTAACCAACATTTACAAACGCAACGAGTAAAAGAAGGTGAATCTTACTATCAAGAGGCTGGGGATTTAGATTTTCACTATCGCATTATCAAAGCCAGTAAGAACGAGCACCTCATTCATTTATTAAGTAATGGTTTGTACCAGCTAATTCGCATGTATCGGGTGCAAATGGGCATGGTCGGCCCTCGGGTATCAAAAGCGTTTGATGAGCATTTAGCGATTATTAATGCAATTGAAAATCATGATGGTGAACTAGCCGAGCTGCTAATGAAGCGGCATATCAGTGCCTCACAAGCTAATATTCAAGCAAAATTCAATTTGCTAGTTACGCAAAAGAAGGTTGCGCAGTAATTAAAGACAGTAAAAGTGTCATAGTTAAAATTTAAAAATAGAGTCTGCCTCGAGCAGCTACCGTTCAAAGGAGACAGCAATGTCAGCAGGATCAAAGTTCAAACAGGCGATTGCCAATAACCAGCCATTGCAAGTGGTGGGGACTATCAACGCATATACTGCGATGATGGCCGAAAAAATGGGTCATCAAGCAATTTACTTATCTGGAGCAGGTGTGGCCAATGCCTCATACGGTATGCCAGATTTAGGTATGACCAGTCTTGATAATGTACTTGAAGATATTCGCCGCATTACCGGTGCCAGCGACCTTCCGTTATTAGTTGATGCTGATACTGGTTGGGGTGGGGCGTTTAATATCGCTCGTACCGTAAAAGAGATGACCAAAGCAGGAGCGGCTGGTTTTCATATTGAAGATCAAGTGGCGCAAAAGCGTTGTGGTCATCGCCCAAATAAAGAGATCGTCTCACAAGCGGAAATGGTTGACCGCATTAAAGCGGCGGTTGATGCCAAAACTGACAGTGACTTTTACATTATGGCCCGTACTGATGCGTTTCAAAAAGAAGGCTTGAATGCAGCAATTGACCGTGCTGCGGCCTGTGTTGAAGCTGGCGCTGATGCAATTTTTGCTGAGGCTGTTCACGACCTTGCGGATTATCAAGCCTTTACTAATGCGCTGAATGTGCCTATTTTGGCTAATATCACTGAGTTTGGTCAAACGCCAATCTATACAAAAGAGCAGTTAAGTGATGTTGGTGTGCAAATGGTGTTATACCCATTAAGTGCATTTAGAGCGATGAATAAAGCGGCACTAAACGTGTACAGCGCTATTTTGAATGAAGGCTCACAACAAAGCCAAATTGACAACATGCAAACACGTGCTGAACTGTACGACTTTTTAGACTACCACACGTATGAAAACACCCTTGATAGTCTTTTTTCAGCAAATAAATAATTCCAATTAGAAGAACAACATTTAGGAGAACACACATGGTCGATAAAGCATTAGGTGGCGCAGGTTTACGTGGTCAAGTAGCAGGTCAAACAGCATTATGTACAGTAGGGCAAACAGGTTCTGGTTTAACTTATTGTGGTTATGATATTAGCGAGCTTGCAGAAAAAGCGCAGTTTGAAGAAGTGTCATTTTTACTCTCTCGGGGTGAATTACCAACCGCAACAGAGCTTGCCGAGTACAAAGCTAAATTAAAAAGTTTACGTGGTTTGCCTACAGCACTTAAAACTGTGCTTGAGAATATTCCAAAAGATGCACATCCAATGGATGTGATGCGTACCGGTTGCTCTATGTTGGGTAACCTTGAAATGGAACATGATTTTAGCCAAGCAAATGATGCCATTGATCGTATGATTGCGCTATTCCCTAGTATTATTTGTTATTGGTATCGCTTCACTCATGATGGCGTGCGCATTGAAACGCAAACTGATGATGATTCAGTGGGCGCGCACTTTTTAACTTTGCTACATGATAAAGCGCCGTCTGAATTATTTGCGCAAGTGATGAATGTGTCACTGATTTTATATGCAGAGCATGAGTTTAATGCCTCTACCTTTACTGGTCGTGTGTGTGCGTCAACCTTGTCTGATATCCACTCCTGTGTAACCGGTGCAATTGGTACTTTACGTGGGCCATTACATGGCGGCGCCAATGAAGCCGCCATGGATATGATAGAAGGTTTTAAAGATGCTGATCACGCCGAGCAAGAAATTATGGGCATGCTTGAGCGTAAAGACAAAATTATGGGCTTTGGTCATGCTATTTACCGTGAGTCGGATCCACGTAATGTGATCATTAAAAAATGGTCTGAAAAGTTAGCTGCAGAAGTGGGTGACGATGTACTTTACCCTGTGTCCGTGCGCTGTGAAGAGGTAATGTGGCGTGAGAAAAAGTTATTTTGTAATGCTGATTTTTTCCATGCCTCTGCTTATCACTTTATGGGGATCCCAACGAAATTATTTACGCCAATTTTTGTAATGAGCCGTGTTACCGGTTGGACAGCACATGTAAAAGAGCAACGTGCTAATAATCGTATTATTCGTCCAAGTGCAGATTATACAGGGCCAGAAGCACGTAGCTATACGCCGATTGAATCACGTTAAGACATCGGGTGGGCGCATATGATATGAGCCCACCTTTTTTGCACATAGCCTTGAGCTGACAGTTTTTCTCGAACTTTCCTTAAACACGCTACCTGTGTGCAGCCACCGTCACCCAATTTAGCGAGTCTTACCATGACCATTATTAATAACACTCAATATCGAAAACCGTTACCAAATAGCAATGTTGATTACTTTGACACGCAAGCCGCAGTGGATGCTATTAAACCGGGCGCATACGCAACATTGCCTTATACATCCCGTGTTTTAGCAGAGAACTTAGTGCGTCGCTGCGAGCCATCTATGTTAGATGATGCACTGAAACAGATTATAGAGCGCAAGCAGGACTTAGATTTTCCATGGTACCCAGCAAGGGTCGTCTGCCATGATATTTTGGGCCAAACTGCGTTAGTTGATTTAGCTGGCCTGCGCGATGCCATTGCCGCAAAAGGCGGCGATCCGGCCAAAGTAAATCCAGTAGTGCCAACCCAACTAATTGTTGATCATTCATTAGCCGTAGAGCACGCCGGTTTTGATCCTGATGCCTTTGCAAAAAACCGTGCCATTGAAGACAGACGTAACGACGACCGTTTCCATTTTATTAATTGGACTAAAACCGCCTTTAAAAATATAGATGTGATCCCGCCGGGTAATGGCATTATGCATCAAATCAACCTTGAAAAAATGTCGCCGGTGATCCAAAACCGCGATGGCATTGCCTTCCCAGATACTTTAGTGGGTACTGACAGTCACACGCCCCATGTTGATGCACTAGGGGTGATTGCTGTTGGTGTTGGCGGTTTGGAAGCAGAAAGTGTCATGCTGGGGCGCGCATCATATATGCGCTTACCTGATATTGTGGGTGTTGAACTCACCGGCAAACGTCAACCAGGTATTACCGCCACAGATATCGTGCTTGCGATCACTGAGTTTTTACGTGAGCAACGTGTTGTTTCGACCTATTTAGAGTTTTACGGCGAAGGCGCTGATGCGCTTACATTAGGCGATCGCGCAACTATCTCAAATATGACGCCAGAATTTGGTGCCACGGCTGCGATGTTTTATATCGACCAAATGACCATTGACTATTTACGCCTGACAGGGCGTGATGAAGAGCAAATAGCCCTTGTTGAAAACTACGCAAAAACCACCGGCCTGTGGAGCGATAGCTTAAAAACAGCTCAGTATGATCGTGTATTAAAATTTGACTTATCAAGTGTTGGGCGCAATATCGCGGGGCCTTCTAATCCCCATCGTCGTGTGGCAACCGCTGATTTAGCCAAGACGGGGATTTCTGGTGTGGTTGAGAACGAACAGGGCCTAATGCCTGATGGCGCGTGTATTATTGCAGCCATTACCAGTTGTACTAATACCAGTAACCCGCGTAATGTGATCGCCGCAGGTCTTATCGCCCGCAATGCAAACGCTAAGGGATTAACGCGCAAGCCATGGGTTAAAACCTCTTTAGCGCCAGGTTCAAAGGCTGTGCAATCGTATCTTGAAGATGCCAAGTTATTACCTGAGCTGGAACAGCTTGGTTTTGGGATTGTCGGCTTTGCATGCACCACTTGTAATGGCATGAGCGGCTCACTTGACCCTGTTATTCAACAAGAGGTCATCAGCCGTGATTTATACGCAACAGCGGTTTTATCTGGTAATCGTAATTTTGATGGCCGCATTCACCCTTATGCTAAACAAGCGTTTTTAGCATCGCCCCCTTTGGTTGTTGCCTATGCCATAGCGGGCACGATCCGTTTTGATATAGAAAAAGACATACTGGGTAAAGATCAGCAAGGCAACGATGTAACCTTAAAAGACATTTGGCCGTCGGATGAAGAAATTGATGCGGTTATTAAGCAAAGCGTAAAACCCGAGCAGTTTAAAAAAGTGTACGAGCCGATGTTTAATCTAACTGTAGATTACGGGGAAGATAACGATCCACTTTACGATTGGCGCCCGCAAAGTACGTATATTCGTCGCCCTCCTTATTGGGAAGGGGCGCTTGCTGGTGAGCGCACCATGAAAGGCATGCGCGCACTTGCAGTACTTGGCGATAACATAACCACGGATCATTTATCTCCATCAAACGCGATTATGGCAAGTAGCGCTGCGGGTGAATACTTAACCCACATGGGTGTGCCAGAAGAAGACTTTAACTCATATGCAACCCACCGCGGCGATCATTTAACCGCACAACGGGCAACCTTTGCTAATCCGAAATTACTCAATGAAATGGTTATGGAAAACGGTGAAGTTAAACAAGGCTCTTATGCACGTATTGAACCTGAAGGTACAGTTACGCGAATGTGGGAAGCAATTGAAACCTATATGCAGCGTAAACAACCGTTAATTATTATTGCTGGTGCAGATTACGGTCAAGGTTCATCTCGAGACTGGGCGGCCAAAGGCGTACGTTTAGCAGGTGTTGAAGTCATTGCTGCGGAAGGGTTTGAACGTATCCACCGTACGAATTTAATTGGCATGGGAGTTTTACCCCTTGAGTTTAAAGCGGGCACAACACGTAAAACATTAAAACTCGATGGCAGTGAAAGCTATGACGTAGCAGGGGAACTCACCCCAGGTGGAAGTGTTAATTTAATTATCACTCGCGTAGATGGTGAAGTACTTACAGTGCCAACAAAATGCCGTATAGATACTCAAGAAGAGCTATCTATTTATGCTGCAGGCGGTGTTTTACAACGCTTTGCACAAGATTTTTTAGAAGCCACGCAAAGCGCATAAGGAACAGTTATGACATTTAAACCACAAATTAAAGTGCCGGCAACCTATATGCGCGGCGGCACCAGTAAAGGGGTGTTTTTTAATTTAACTGATTTGCCAGAGGCCGCCCAAGTGGCAGGCTCAGCGCGGGATAACTTGTTACTTCGGGTAATTGGCAGTCCAGATCCGTATGGTAAACAAACGGACGGTATGGGCGGCGCCACATCAAGCACCAGCAAAACGGTCATTTTAAGTAAAAGTGAGCAGCCTGAGCACGATGTAGATTACTTATTCGGCCAAGTGGCCATTGATAAACCTTTTGTAGATTTCAGCGGTAACTGCGGTAATTTAACCTCAGCAGTGGGAGCTTTTGCAATTAGCAATGGCCTTGTTGATAGTGCGCGCATTCCAAAAAATGGTATTGCTGTCGTAAGAGTGTGGCAAGCGAATATTAAAAAATCAATTTTAGTGCATGTGCCTATAAGCAATGGCGAAGTGCAAGAAACGGGTGATTTTGAACTTGATGGTGTGACATTTCCCGCCGCAGAAGTAAAACTTGAGTTTATGGATCCTGCCGATGGTGATGGTGCGTTATTTCCTACCGGTAATCTGGTTGATGAACTTGAAGTCCCTGAATTTGGCGTACTAAAGGCGACCATGATCAATGCAGGTATTCCGACCATATTTGTTAATGCACAAGATATTGGCTATACCGGGACAGAGTTGCAAGATGATATAAACAATGATCCGCAGGCTTTGGCTAAACTTGAATCTATCCGTGCCCATGGGGCGGTGAAAATGGGGTTGATCAAGCATATTAGTGAAGCCGCTGCTCGTCAGCATACACCTAAGGTGGCATTTGTGAACAAAGCCAAGACTTATGTTGCCTCAAGTGGGAAAGAAATTCACCACGATACTATTGATTTAGTCGTGCGCGCAATGTCAATGGGCAAGCTGCATCATGCCATGATGGGGACTGCAGCCGTGGCAATTGGTGCGGCGGCTGCAATAAATGGCACGTTAGTGAATGCGGCCGCTGGTGGTGGTCAAATCAATGAAGTGAACTTTGGTCACCCTTCAGGCACTTTAAAAGTTGGCGCTAAAGCTGAGTTAATTGAAGGTAATTGGCAAGTAACAAAAGCCAGCATGAGCCGAAGCGCACGGGTACTTATGGAAGGGGTTGTTCGGGTGCCAGCGGTTAATTAAGCGATAAATAAATTAGAAAGTGGCTGTCAAGCCACTTTTGTCCCTATCTTTGTGTGAAAAAATGTAAACGGTATTGTATGTATTTGTATCAATCGGTTAACAATTCACTGATCTGTCTGCTCACTCTACACCAGAATAATTCAAAATTAATTCCTAACCATTTGTTTGTTAAGTATTTTGTTTTTATTCGTGACGATGTGATGCATTTATCTCGTTAAACTTACCTGCGGATAATTAAAATTACATTTTTCCATTTATTGTCATATATTGGTGGTAAGTTGATAACATGTAATAACAAATGTAGTTTACTAGGTGGTTTTGATACAGACTGATACATAATTTTAACTTAAATGACTGTTGATAATAATGTAGGCTACGTTTTAGTAATGATACTTGCTAACAAGCACCCAAGGAGATTTTCATGGCGAAAAGAATAATAAAGTTTACCCCAATTGCGGCTTCGGTTGCATTGACACTCGGCTTAACTGGTTGTGGTTCAGATAATGATAATAATAAATACACACCTGATCCAGTTACTGTCTATAAAGGAGAGGTAAGTACTGACTTCAATACTCAAATATCAGGCAAAGCCGTTAAAGGTTCGTTGAAAAATGCAGTCGTGTCAGTGTCAACGTTAAATGATGCTGGTGAATCTGTACCGGTTGCATTTCGTTTAGAAGCCACAACCGATGCCAATTATTCTGCTGAGTCGACGACTTCACAAGCAGATGCAGATGCTAAAGCACTCGCAATGCTAACTGCTGAGAATCCAGCAGATGCTATGACCTCAGCCTCAGGCGGGTATAGCATTTATCTTGAAGACGATTTTACAGGACCACTTTATATTACGGTTAGCACTTCTAAAGAAGGTGATGACAGTATGGTGAAGTGCGATTCATTCACAGGGTGTGGTGATTATGATAGCGCCCCTGAAATGTCTGATGTGGCTGGTATGGTTAACAATGGCGATAGTAGCATTGATTTCGGCGAGTGGTATAAAGACGATCTTGAGTTACAAGTTGTTAAGTTTATCAAAGCACCAACAACAGCGGCTGCTAGCAATTTGCGTGGGCCAAGTTTTGCTGATGGAGATGGCACAGGTGTTAAGCACTACTTTGCCAATGTGACTCTTTACACCAGTATTGCTGCAAAAATGCTGTTAGATGGAGCTAAAGATGGCTCAGCAGTCTCAGATGAAGCAATTGCCGCAGCAAGCTTAAAAACACTTGTACAAATATTAGGTGAGGATGCTGCGATAAAAGTAGCGGCGTTAACGGGTGATATTTCACTTGGTGGTGCAGTCGATTTTAGCGATTTAGGTGAAGGCGACTCCCTGGATACTGCAACAATGTTGTTAGTGCAAACGGCGGTTTCATTACAGTTCATTTCAGGTTCTGGCACTAATGGCTCTTTAGCTGAAATTATCAGTAATCTATCAGCAGCAGTTCAGGACGGTACACTCACTGACAGTGATGATGAAATAATTAAAAATATTGCAACTGAACTTACTAAAGCTGTAGAGAATACAAGCCTTATTTTTGCTGCGATTATTACCGGCGAAGGCATTGATGAAGCATTTGCACAAGTTGCAGAGAACCTTGGTATTGCTGATGATCCTGAAGCAATAGCTAAATTAAAAGAAAAAGCAACTAAGGCTGTTGAAGAACTTAAAAAGCAAGCTGAAGATGCAGGTATTGACGAAGATTTAGGCGAAGTTGCAAAAGAGGTAGTTGACACTTTAGTTCCATGTGAGACAGATTGTGACGGTGACGGTGACGGTGACGGCGAGGATCTTGAAGCTAAATTAGCGGCAGAGCTAAATGCACAAATAGTTACTTTTAATAATGCACTTGTACAAAATAATGAAACGATATCTATCGGTGTAGATAAAGTGGCTAGGGTTAAAGCGTTAGGTGACTTAGGTCTAGACACCACTGATCAAGTACTTACTTATAGTGAAAATGTATTTGCTCTTGCGGGTACAAAGGCGGCCTTAACCACATTAAAAACTGAACTAGCTACTGCGACAGTAACTGCACAAGCAATTGTTGCTTCTGCCGCTGCGCTAAATGATGAAGATTACAGTCAACTTAAGAGCGATGCTGCAGCGTTACAAACAGCTATTCAAACACAAGTTGATGCAGTAAATACACTTATTACAGGTATTGAAGCTGAAGAAACTCGCTCAGATGAGGCGGTTGCTGCTTTAGGTTTAGCTATTGAAGTGGCGAAGAATAATGTAACTACCGCGACAGAGGAGTTAGTTTCTGCAAAAGATGCAGTGTCTGTAACGCAGTCTAGCTTAGAAGTCGCTTTAATTGCAGTTGAAGCTGCTATGGTAGACACGAAAGAAAATGCTGAGCTTGCATTAAACTCTGCAGAAGAGGCCATCACAGCTGCAAATATGGCTGTTGCAAGTGCAGAAACGTTAACACTTGCTGCCAATCAAGCAACATTAGCTGCAAACGCGTTGCTAGCTATCGCTTCTGAACAAGCAGATAAAGACTTAGCAAATAACTTACTGACTTCTGCAACAGATAATACCAACTTTGCTGAAACTGTAACCACAGAAGCAGCAAGCGCTTTAAATACAGCTGCTACTCTAAAAGCAAGCGCGCAATCAACGATTGAAAAATATGAGCTATTAGTTGAGGTTAAAGCTGGCACTTCAACGGTTGAAAATGCAACATTAGTAACGAAGACTGGTGGTCAAGCATTATTTGATACAGCAGAAATTATTTATGATGTACTGACAGAAGCTTGGGATCTAGGCGAGGAAGGTACAGATGTTGTTTCTACTCGTTACCCAGATTGGACATACAGTTTTGATAAAAACGAATTAGTATTGGATCTTGTTAATACCCAAACAAATGAAATGATCACTGTCAGTGGCTCGGCTAACAATAAAGCGCTTGTATTTGCGTTTGGTGGCATGATTGAAACTGTTGATGGTGCGAAAGTTCACATTGAAACTTTAGCTGATATGGAGCTTGCATTAGATAACTGTGTTGAAGCTAATAATGGCCAAATAAACAAAGATGCGTCTGACTCATGTTTAGTCATTAACTTTGAAGATAAAATCACAGCGGACACTGCAATTGACGGTAAAGTGCTATCGGTAGACGGTTGGAGTCGTGTAGAAATTGTTGACGGTGATTCTGGTTTTATTGGTACATTGAGCATCACGGGTGCAGATATTACTGAGCTTGCGACAATTACAGCAAAAGGGGTTACCAGCGAAGTTGACTTTACAGCTAATTTATCACTAAATTGGGCTAACGAAGACGACATTTATGCTGTCGATGTAGAGCTGCATAACGGCACTGGTTACAAGTTGTCATTAATGGCTGAAGAAGGCGAAGACTTCATGGGTAGCGTAGATGCTAATTTTGCAGGTGCTATGATGAAATTTGGTACTGTTACAGAAATTACCAATGGTATTTCTGTTGAATATATCGATGGTGAAGTTATCGAATATACAGATATTACTTTCTTAGATTCATCTAAGTAACGTAAAAATAAGAGGGAGAGGATCACTCTCCCTCTTAAATAATAACAAGTGAAAAAAGTATGAAAAAAAAAATTCTCACGGTAGGATTGTCCACATTATTAATAACCCCAGCTATTCACGCACAAGACCAATTTCAGATCTTTACCACGTTTGACTCCGAAGTTTATACTGAAGCACAGCCTGTAACTGCATTTATTGATGACTTTGATGCGCCACTTACATCAGGGGATAGCGCATTTACTTATAATATATTTGAGCTAGGCGTTGGTTACGGTAATTTTAAGCTCGGGTTTCAAAGTCGCTTTGACTATGTTTTAAATTTTGATCCTGATACTGCTTTATATCTGCATACTGAAAAAAATGATTTGCCTTTTGAAGATAGGCATTACACCTATGATTTAGATGGTAAGCAAGCAACCAGTAATGGGGTGTTTTTCTCTTATGATTTTAAGTTTTTACAATCAGATGCGTTGACCATAACACCGAAATTAAGTGTTTTTGCCAGTACACACTATCAGGACGCTAATGTGAAAGGGCAAGTATTCAGTGATGAAATCCAAGGAGCATTAACGGTTGATTATTACTTCTCAAAAGACATCTTATTTAAACGATTTACCCCAGATGAAAACCCATCGGGGTTAGGCTACAGCTTTGATCTCGCAGCACAATGGAAAGTAAATCAAGATCTAATTTTCGGTGTACTCGCACAAGATTTATTTTACGAAGCAGAGTATGAGCAAAGTGGTTTCGTGACAGGTTACACCACTGAAGTACCGTTTACCGAAAATGACGCAGGGGATATCGTCACAGAGCCTACAATTCGTTTAGCAACCTCCGAATATGGCAATGAAGTCACGCATAAGTTCGACATGCCAGTACGAATTAAAGTCTATGCGGATTATCGTATCAATGATTTATTCTCAACAGAGCTGATGGTGAAGCGGTTTGATCAAGATACCTTTTCACAATTAAAAGGACGCATGCATTTTTGGGACCATTGGGCGATGATCGGTGGTTATGAAACAAATAGCGAAGCCTTTTTGCTTGGTATCGAAAATGATTATTTTGGCTTAAATATACAAACCGATAATATTGATATCGATAAAGCCTATTATGCCAATGTGAATTGGTATGTGAAGTTAGCGTTTTAAGGACTTGTGATGTTTAAAAAACTTATATCAGTTAGTTTACTTGTGTCACTTGTCGGTTGTGGTGGCACATCAGATGATAAACAAACCAGCTCAACGTCAGTAACGGTTGAAGAGACCACTTCATCAGTGAGCTTTTATATTGCCCCTTGGCAAGCTCAATCAGGCACTTTAACACTGGTTAATGATAATACAGGCAACATTGAAAATATTGATGTTGCAAATATTAATAGTGTGACGTTACCGGCAGGGACATTAAACTTCCATCGTGTTGAATTTGTCTCAGATGGAGCAACACTCCCGTGCCCCAGCTTTGCAGGTTGTGGTCGAACATTTAGAGATAACCCGTATGATGAGAACAGTAACCGTCGTATTGATTATCAAGAGCAGATGGATATGACACTGAGTTATCGAGCTGACTTTTTGGCGGCGCCAGGTGAGAATAAACTGTATTTATCGCCAGTCAGTTCGTTAATTAGTGATGATAATTTAGATATTACTCTACAGAGTGTAAGCGCAACCCCTTTTTATCATCTGACGCATAGCCAGTTAAACGATAATCTTGAAGCAGAACTGCTTACTAATGCATTGACCTTTGGCGTTATTTTAAAAAGAGCTGCTGATATTGAGTTAAGTCTAACAACAAGCAGCAGTGCAGTCGTTGAACAACAAGCAAAGTTAGAAAGCCTGCAACTTTACCGTACTTATGCCGATCGTTATGTATCGGAAAACCTACTAAACGTGAAAGGTAATCAGTTATTACAATCAGTTGTTGGTGAAGTTAAACAAAAACTTGCAAGTATTGGTGAGGCACAAAACATAAAACAACGTACCCTCACAGAGCAGCAATTACATTCTAAAGAATTACTAGAAGATGTACGTAATATATTAGGTGTCGCGCGGTTACAAGAACAAAAATACAGTGATGAACTCAGCCAAAAGCTAACTGAATTCGTTGATATAGCTGATAACGAGTCGCAACAGACGCTTATCGTTTTGGCTAATGTACTTTATGACGTGATCTATAATTTTTCACCGCTAAATGATACCGAAGCGGGTATTTATACCTTACAAGGCTTAACGATAAATTACCAAGAATCACCATACTCGTGGGTGATCAGTGGCCAGTATGATAACCATGAGGTGCAACTGGATTTAAATATTCCACAATGGCGTATCAGTGGCTTATTAGGTAATCAAGTAAGTGGTGTAATGAATGCCAAAGTGATTGGGACAGATACACAATTAAGTGTCGATGTGAGTGACTTAGTATTGTCTTTTGATGGCACTGACGATCCATTTGCAAATGATCAAAGTGAAACTACGGGGCAGCTTACCATTGCCACAAACGTCACATTGAAAAATGAAATTAGCACATTAAATGGTGATATAAGTCTAGCTGCCAATCGCTTTGTTACCCCTTTTGAAGAGCTTGTGACAGTACTGTCGGGCTTTGATTTTAAAGGCCAACTGGTTAGCGAAAATCAGATAACTCCGTTTAGTTTACAAGCTATAGAAGCAACACCATTTATTGATGAAGCATCAACGAACATCGTGTTTGCAGTACAATTAGAACTGCCATTAAATGGAGCAAATGATTTGCAGTTTGCATATGTCGGTAGCTTGGCTCGTTTAACTGAAATTACCAATGCAAATATTGCGTTACGATTAAAAAATAGGGCGCTTGAAATAAACCTGCGCACTGTAGGAAATAATATCAACGCAGTGATAAAAGGTGCCCAAGGACGTTGGCTAGATGTTAAGCAAAAAGGTCGTAATTACAGTGGTGGACTCTACTTTGGTGATACACAAATTGCAGATGTAACTGCGGTTAGAGGTGTACCTGGTATTTTATTTCCTGACGGTACTTTTGAGTCATTGTTTTAGTGTAAAAGTAGCCTATTAACGCAGCTTAATAGGCTACTGTATGATTTATTTAAACATTTCTATATCCACTTGAGCACCCTTAGCAACGCCAGCACAGTCTGCTGGGAGGATAATAAAACAGTTGGCTTTACTCATCGATGTTAGCACGCCAGAGCCTTGATAAGGTAAGGCACTTACAGTGTAAAAGCCGTTATTATCAATCGTGGCAATTGCTCGCTGAAAATCGGTGCGCCCTGGGCGTTTTTTTATTGCAGTTGTGGTAATAGCACTAAGCTTATTTGTTTTCTTTATTTTTGCTTGGGCTGAAAGGTAATTAAGAGCAGGACACACTAGTTGCATAAATGTCACTATTGCAGACACCGGGTTGCCAGGTAAACCAAAAAAGTAACTGTTTGGTAGTTTACCAAATGCAAAAGGCTTCCCTGGTTTCATCGCAATTTTCCAAAAACCGATTTCACCAATCTCATTGAGTACCTCTTTAGTATAATCGGCATCACCAACAGACACACCGCCAGAACTTATCACAACATCTGCAGCTAAATCAGCTGTTAAAAATGCGTCTTTTATGGCGGTTTTAGTATCTTTAACTATCCCTAAATCAATCACATCAAAAGCAAGTTTTTGTAGTGATGCAATAAGTACCGCGCGATTACTTTCATATATTGCACCGGTTTTTAATGGTTGCCCCGGGAGGGTTAATTCATCGCCGGTTGAAAATACTGCAACTGTTAACTTTTTGTAGACAGTTAGTTGATTGATGCCCAGCGAGGCCAGTAAGCCAAGATCAACTGGGGTTAGCTTATGGCCTTGAGTTAAAACCGTTGCTCCTTTAGGTATGTCCTCACCAGCCCGGCGTATGTTGTCAGCCATTTTTATTTTTTGATTTATAGTGACAGAGTTGCCGGTTTTAGTTGCATTTTCTTGCATTATAACCGCATCACAGCCTTTAGGTACTAGGGCTCCTGTCATGATCCTTACGCACTCACCTGGGTTTAATTCTGGCTCAAAATATTCTCCAGCAAGCACACTTCCAACTTGTTTATAGGTGTTAGATGATGATTGGTAACAAATTGCGTAGCCATCCATTGCGGAGTTATCATGAATAGGCACGTTTATGTCAGAGATCAGCTCCTTGGCTAAAACCCTATCTAAAGAATCGAAAAGGCTGATCTGTTCATGTTGCTCAACAGGTTTTATTGTCGATAAGATATTTTCAATCGCGGATTCAACCGATAATAAACCGGATGCATTAAAGCAGTCATTCATATATATTGATTCATCATATTCATTCGATAATTAAAACAATACTCATAATGTCAATGCTTTACAATAGAGTCAGTTACTATTTTTGGTTTGTTCTTTTACTCACTATTAGTAGTGTATCGGCAAAAGAAAATCTGCATATTGCTGTTGCCAGTAACTTTAAAGCGCCTTTAGAGCAACTCTTAAGTGAAGCCCCTTTTGTTGATGATATTGAAATAACCTTATCAGCTGGTGCAAGTGGGGTATTGTACTCGCAAATAATTCATGGTGCGCCTTTTGATATGTTTTTCTCAGCGGATGCTAAAAGACCCGCATTATTAAAACAAAAAGAATTAATTATTAAGGGGAGTATTCATACTTATGCAACGGGAGTCTTAGCGTTTTGGCAACCAGAATTAGACTCGAAAAATAATTATATTGCCATTGCTAACCCTCGTTCTTCACCCTATGGTGAAGCGGCTAAATATTACAATGAGCACACCCTTAAAACCGATTTATCATTTGTGTTAGCGCATAATATTACGCAGGCATTTCAGTTTGTAGACAGCGCAAATGCGGGACAAGGTATTGTCGCGTTAGCTAGTTTAAAAGCAGCGTACCAGCAACAAGCTGATGCTAAATACTTAGCTTATAAAGTGATCCCTGCGGATCAACACCCAGCGATTACGCAACAAGTCGTGGTGTTAAAATCTACTAACAATTTAGCAAGTGCTAATAAAGTACTGAGCTATATACTCTCTCCTTCAGTACAAAGTGAGATCGCAGAATTAGGCTATCTAAAGGTGTGTAGCCAATGCTAGAAACAGACTTTACGGCATTATTGTTAACAGTAAAACTTGCGATTATCACCTCAGTACTCCTAGTCATTATTTGTTTTCCAATCGCGTGGCTATTAGCAAACTATAAAGGTCGGTTTAAGCCATATTTTGAAGCGATTATTGCACTTCCCCTGGTTTTACCGCCAACCTTACTTGGTTTTTATTTATTAGTGGCTTTTTCTCCTAATACGCTACTAGGTGAGGTTTGGCACAATTTGACGGGACACCAGCTTGCCTTCAGTTTTTCTGGGATTATTCTAGGTTCGCTGATTTACTCATTGCCATTTGTGATGCAACCTTTACTGGTGGGGTTTAACCAAGTAAATAGCCAATATAATAATGCTGCAATCGCGCTGGGTTTTAGTACGTCGAAGCGATTTTTCTTTTTATTAATTCCATTACTTAAAAGTACAATTTTAAGTGCTTTTTCACTCGGTTTCGCTCATACGCTTGGTGAGTTTGGATTAGTGTTAATGATCGGTGGCAACATTCCAGGTGAAACCCAGGTAGTGTCAATCGCTTTATACGATCATGTTGAAGCGCTTAACTATCAGGCGGCACATGAGCTTTCACTGATTTTATTTGCAATTTCATTTATCTGCTTAGTTTTACTGTTTAAGTTTAATCGATCAAACCTAGGTTTTAGAGGGAAGAATGCTTCAAATTAATATTAACCTTGCGCTTAAACACTTTGTTTTGGACGTCCAGTTTGCAGTTGAACAGGGTATAATTGTCGGGGTTTTTGGTCCTTCAGGCGCAGGTAAGTCAAGTTTATTAGCTGCGATCAGTGGTGTCAGTGCTGGTCAGTCTGTTACGAATCGCCAGCAAAATATAGCAAACCTCGCACCGGATAAACGTGGGATGAGTTTACAATTACAAGCCTGTCCATTATTTCCTCACTTAGATGTACTTGGAAATTTAAGTTTTGCCTGTAAGCATCGGCCTAAGAACAACAATCAACTCGCTCTTAATGAGACGGTTTCTTTATTAGGGATTTCAGATTTATTAAATCGTGAGGTTAGCAGTTTATCTGGAGGGGAGCAGCAGCGAATTGTTTTTGCAAGAACTTTACTACTTGGACAAAATATTATTTTGTTAGATGAACCTTTTTCAGCTCTCGACTGGGTGAAGAAACAGCGCCTGCTTTGGGCAATAAAATATTTAGCAAAGAATAAAAATATTACCTTTATTATGGTGAGTCACTCACTTAAAGAGCTCAGTTATTGTGCTGATAAAATGTTGCAATTAAAGCAAGGTAAAATGACTCGATTTGGCGATACAGAGATCATCAGTCAGCAAATTAATAATGAACAGGGCACCACACATTTTAGCTTTCTTAACTTTCAGCAACCGCGCCGATTATCTGAGCATAACTTAACTAAAGTATCACTTATTGATAGTCAGCAAGTACTGTATATCAATCAATTTGATGAAAAAAGTAGTTATAAAATTTGTGTAAATGCAAACGATATCAGTGTCAGTCTAAAGCTTGAACGAAATAGCAGCTGCATAAATACATTACAATGCATTTTGGTTAGTTTTCAACGACAGCAATACGAAGTACTGCTGTTTCTGGATGTCGATGGGCAAAGCTTGCTATGCAGTTTAAACCCATTGGCATGGCAGCAGTTGGGTGTTACGACAGGGCAGACGCTTTATGCGCACCTGCACGCTATTTAGTTTACTATTTTGCACCGATACAGCACATTTATATTCCTCAAATAGTGCAACCACAGCACTTTATATAACTTTAAAAATATAACGCTTTGAAATTATAGAAAATAATTTTATGGCTCATAATTTGCTCGTTCCTACTCGCTTTTAACTTACTTAGAACAAAAAAAGAGTATTAAAAGTATTTTAAGATTTTATTCTAATAAAAAATAGCGTCAGGAGCGTGCCGTATGCAGCAAAGTACAGGATTCAATTTATTCTCATTTCGGGGCAAGATGAAAGTGCTTCATCTTAGTTGGATGGTTTTTTTCGTATCATTTTTTGTCTGGTTTAATCATGCACCCATGCTAGGAGCTATAGCCACCTCACTTGGGATCAGTATGGCTGAAGTAAAAACGTTACTGATTTTAAATGTTGCATTAACCATACCTGCGCGGGTAGTGGTGGGTATGCTTACTGATAAATACGGCCCACGGATTGTTTATTCTGCGTTACTTATAGTCTGTAGTATTCCATGTTTTATGTTTGCTGCAGCCACAACGTTTGAGCAAGCAGCCATTGCCCGCTTTGCGCTGGGATTTATTGGGGCAGGTTTTGTGGTTGGTATTCGTATGGTGAGTGAGTGGTTTCCTGCGAATGAGCTTGGTATAGCAGAAGGGATTTATGGCGGATGGGGCAACTTTGGCTCCGCAGCTGCAGCGATGTCGTTACCTGTAATTGCATTGCTATTTGGTGGGGAAGATGGCTGGCGTTATGCAATTGCTGTGACTGGGGTTATCAGTATTTTATTTGGCTTGATTTGGTTTTTTAATGTTACCGATACGCCAAAAGGGGCAACCTATTTTAAACCTAAAAAAATAGGCGCAATGGAAGTAACCAGTAAAGGTGACTTTGTATTACTGTTGATCATGAAAATCCCAATGTATGCGGCACTGGCACTTTTAAGTTGGAAACTGTCACCAAGTGGTGCCAATCTTATTTCCGCGAATTTTGTATTAGGTGTCTATAGTGTTCTAATTTTACTTTATATTTATGAGGTATATAAAACGTATGACATTAATAAAGGCATTTTTAAACAACCAGTTCCTGAGTCACAACGCTATGAGTTTAAACAAGTTGCGGTGTTAAATATTTTATACTTTACAACCTTTGGTTCAGAGCTTGCAGTTATTTCAATGTTGCCGTTATTCTTTAGTGAAGTGTTTGGTCTCGATATGGTTTATGCTGGGTTGCTTGCCTCTGCCTACGCGTTTATGAACCTTGCATCGCGCCCTGGCGGTGGGTGGATCTCAGATAAACTTGGACGCAGAATAACCTTGATTGTGCTGACGATGGGTTTAGCTGTTGGTTATTTTGTTATGGGCTTGGTTGATGCAAGCTGGCCGCTGTGGTTAGCTGTTATAGCCGCAATGGCATGTTCGTTCTTTGTGCAAGCTGGTGAAGGCGCTGTGTTCGCGGCAGTACCACTGATTAAGCGTCGTTTAACAGGGCAAATTGCTGGTATGACAGGTGCTTATGGCAATGTAGGGGCGGTAGTATATTTAACAGTATTATCAATTGTTGAGTATCAAACTTTCTTTTTTGTCATCGCAGGCAGTGCATTAGTGGGACTGGTAGCGTTAATGTTTATGCAAGAACCAAAAGGCCACATTACTGAAGTAAATGAAGACGGCTCTGTTGAATTAATCTCTGTTACATAAGGAGAAATTAGATGATAGCTGAAACCGTCAAAGCGAATCGTAATGTGAATAAACGCATCGCTGCAGCGCATGTTGTCAATGAGCTACGAGTGTCATTTGGCGGTCACTCAGCATCAGGCATCAAAGCAGATAACCAAGATGCCTTTGCCGCACTGAATACGCAAGGTCATGAGCGTGATCACAAAGGCATTGTGGCCTGTATTGCAGATGGTTGCTCAAGTGCAAAATTCGCCAAAGAAGCGGCTAATTTATCAGTTAGTCATTTTATTAATGAATACTTAGCGACTGAGCCAAGTTGGTCGGTAAAAAAATCAGTCTCAAAAGTGCTGGCTAGTTTAAACTTATGGCTTTATTCGCAAACCCCTACTAATAGCCAACAGACTCACCGTCAAGCGCATTGGATGACAACATTTAGTGCGTTGATATTAAAATCAACCAGCGGCTTTATTTTTCATTTGGGTGATACCCGTGTTGCGCAATTTCGTGATGGTGAACTGACTCAACTAACTCGTGACCATAAAGTTAATCAGCATTTAACTAAGGCATTAGGCGCAGAGCTACACCAAGAAGTTGATGTCTATCAGTTTGAACTAAAACAACATGATATTTATGTCTTGAGCTGTGATGGTGTACACGATTTTCTGAGTAAAACACAGATTATTGAGTGCATTAATAGTGAACAAGATTTGGAAGCGGCAGCGAAAGCGATAACACAACTTGCGATTGCACAGGGCAGTGACGACAATGTCAGTTGTTTACTTGTAAAAGTACAACAGCTCCCCAAAAAGTGCTTAGATGAACGTTATCGGGATCTCACTAAACGCAAAATTCCCAGCGTATTGCAAGTCGGCCAGCAGCTTGATCAATACAAAGTGCTAAGGCAGATATACGCAAGTACTCGTTCACACATTTATTTAGTGCAAAGTGATGAGTATACGGCCCCTGTGGTATTAAAAACACCTTCAGTAAACTTTGCGGAGGATCTGCATTACTTGCAAGGGTTTATGCGTGAAGGTTGGGTTGGCCAGCGTATTGACCACCCTAATGTGATGAAAGTACTTAGCACCGCCGACGACAGTGCATTTTTGTATCATATTTGTGAATACATGGATGGTCAAACCTTAAGGCAATGGCAGGCAGACAACCCTAAGCCACAAATAAGCCAAGTGCGAAACATTGCGTTGCAAATAGTTCAAGCACTGCGAGCTTTTCAGCGTCTTGACATGGTCCATCGTGATTTGAAGCCAGATAATGTTATGATAGATGCGCACGGCAAAGTAACTTTGATTGATTACGGCACCGTGAAAATTGCTTCTATACATGATGACATTCATCAAATAACCGATGAATGTCCGCAAGGCACACTAGGTTACACAGCCCCAGAAACATTACAGACCTTGAACGCCGACTTTAAGAGTGATTTATTTTCACTCGCTGTCATCGTTTACGAACTACTATCTGGACACTTACCGTATAAGTCGTTATCTTCTAACCAATCGACATCGTCAAGCAGCACTTTTTGGCATTATCGTAGTATTCGCGACTACCGTAATGATATCCCATTTTGGTTTGACCAAACATTAATGAAAGCTACCGCAGTAAAGCCTGAGCATCGCTATAGCTCATTTTCTGAGTTCATCAATGACCTTAATACACCTAACTCGCAGCTTAATATGACAGTGATTGATAAGCCGTCGTTTTATCAGCGTAACCCCGTAATGGTGTGGCAAGTGATCGCTATCGGTTTATTCCTGTGCCTACTTACAGTGCTTATTCTGCCTCGTTAAGCTTACCCGTGTGTTTGACTTTTGAAGTCGGCATAGCCGAGTTTAAAAGCCAAACATACAACAGTAAATTTAACCTCCCCAAATAGACAGCCCTTCGTCGTGCGGTTACTTATTAGTCGATCATACACCACAGCTATATAAGCGGTGCTAATGGCGAGGGATTTGCTCATTGTTAGTTAATGCATGAAATCAGATTGTCTGCACTTCGATGAAAAAACCCTAACTTGAATAAGTATAAACCTTAACTGCGTAACACTGCCTAGTATCACAGTGGTGCAAATGATGGATCGTCGTGGTGCTGTACCTAGACTTTAATAAGTAAAGAAAATATAAGTTATTGTATTTGTTTGATTTAAATGTTTGGTATGGCCTTTGCTTTAATTAATAACAACAATAAATACAATTGCAAGTAGGGTGAACTGATGAGCCGCAAACAACGAGTTGTCGTCGTCGGTAATGGAATGGTTGGGCATCATTTCGTAGAGCAAATTACCAGCCTTATAAAACCTAATATAGGTGTTGAAGTAACGGTACTCAGCGGTGAGGAGCGCTTAGCATACGATAGAGTACACTTATCTGAGTTTTTTACTGGCAAAACAGCCAATGATCTTGCACTCACTAATGAGCAAATATATACAGATTGGCAAGTACGCTTTTTCACCAATGCAAAAGTCACTGACATAAACCGAGTAAAGCAGCAAGTCACTACGAGTGGGGGCGTGACTTTTGATTACGACAAACTGGTACTCGCTACCGGCTCATTTCCTTTTGTACCACCCATTCCGGGGAAAGATCGCGAGCATTGCCTCGTGTATCGTACCATAACTGATTTGGATGCAATCAAGCATTCCGCCAGCAGCAGTAAAGTAGGAGTTGTGATTGGCGGAGGGTTACTTGGTTTAGAGGCTGCTAATGCTTTAAAACAGTTAGGTTTGGAAACTCATGTGGTTGAGTTTGCGCCGCAACTTATGGGGGTGCAAGTCGATAATGGCGGGGGGCGATTACTGAAAGATAAAATAACGGCATTAGGAGTACAGGTCCATACCTCGATGGCGACTGAAGAAATTGTCGATGGAGATCGCTGTCGTTATAAAATGTGTTTTAAAGGTGGTAAAACACTGGAAACGGACCTCATTTTATTTTCAGCAGGGATCCGCCCTTATGATAATTTAGCGCGTGAGTTTGATTTAGCCGTTGGTGAGCGTGGCGGCATAGTGATCAATAATCATTGCCAAACGTCAGATCAAAATATTTACGCTATTGGCGAATGTGCGCTGTGGAATAACTTTATATTTGGCTTAGTTGCACCGGGTTACGCCATGGCTAAAATTGCCGCGAAACACATTTTATTTAACAACAGTGACGATGCATTTTTTGGTGCAGATATGAGCACTAAATTAAAACTGATGGGGGTTGAAGTTGGCTCTATCGGTGACGCTCATGCACGGGCACCGGGAGCGCGTAGTTATGTGTTTGATGATCAACTTGCCGGAGTCTACAAAAAAGTAGTGACCAACCAAGCTGGTACTCGTTTAATTGGTGCTGTACTGGTTGGTGATACCAGTGACTATGATAACTTATTGCAATATCACTTAAACGACTTAGCGCTGAATGCCGCCCCAGAGTCCCTTATTTTTCCGCTTGCCCCACCGCCAGATACAGTTTCAATAACTGATTTACCGGCGGATGCTGTTATTTGTAGCTGTCACCAAGTTACCAAACACACTATTGAACAAGCAGTATTGAGCGGCGCTAATGATTTGGTTGACGTGCAAGCAATAACTAAAGCCTGTACCGGTTGTGGTAGCTGTGAAAACCGCGTGAATTGCATTATTGAGCATAGCTTAGCCATTACTAAAGCACAGCCGCAGCAGCTTAGTGATGAAGTATTAATCCCTGTAACTGAACTTGCATAAAGAGAGCGCCATGACCACGTTAAAAGAGAGCTTAATTCAAACAACATGCGCGTATTGTGGAGTCGGCTGTGGAGTGGACGTTGCCTTAACAGATAACCAACCCAGCCTGCTTGAGGGGATGCCAGAGCATCCTGCAAACTATGGGCGATTATGCGTAAAGGGCACCCATTTACTAGATACAATAAGTAATGATAATCGCCTTACAGCACCTGAGATCAATAACAAACAAGTAAGCTGGTCTGAGGCGAGTCACTACGTGGCGAGTGAATTTGGTAAAATAATTGCTGAGCACGGCCCTGATGCGGTGGCTTTTTATGTTTCTGGACAGTTGTTAACCGAAGACTATTATATTGCCAATAAACTCATGAAAGGTTATATCGGTTCGGCCAATATAGATACGAACTCACGATTATGTATGTCTTCTGCGGTGGCAGGTTACAAACGTGCTTTTGGTGAAGATGTAGTCCCTTGTGATTATGAAGACTTAGAGCACACCGAACTGCTTATTTTAATTGGCTCTAATGCGGCGTGGACGCATCCAGTTTTATACCAGCGCATTGCGCGAGCCAAGCGCATGAATCCGAATATGAAAGTGGTGGTTATTGATCCTAGACGCACAGATAGCGCAGAGCTGGCTGATAGATTTTTACAAATAAAGCCAGGCACAGACGCCGCATTGTATAACGGTTTGTTGCGTTATTTAGCGGATAATCAACAGCTTGATAATGATTTTATTGAACAACATTGTGATGACTTTGCATCCGCATTAGCTGCAGTACAGCCTTGGACAATAGCTGCAGTAGCTCGCTATTGTGAGCTGGATACACACTTGCTTAGTCAATTCTATAGCGAGTTTGCTAACAGTGCCTCAGCAATAAGCTTTTACTCAATGGGCATTAACCAATCAACCTCAGGGGTTGATAAATGCAATGCGATCATTAATGCTCATTTAGCGTCAGGGAAATTACTAAAAAAAGGCTCAGGACCATTTTCTATTACCGGGCAACCTAATGCCATGGGCGGACGTGAAGTCGGTGGGTTGGCAAATCAACTTGCAGCGCATTTAGAAATAAATAATGTACAACATCAATCGTTAGTAAAGCGCTTTTGGCAATCTCCGACAATCGCTACGCAAGAAGGGGCTAAAGCACTTGATATGTTTGATGCGATCCGCGATGGCAAAATAAAAGCAGTGTGGATCATGGGAACCAACCCGATGGTTAGCCTACCGAATACTCATGAGATCGCAAAAGCACTTACGGCGTGTGAGTTAGTTGTGGTATCAGATTGTGTGGCTAGTAACGATACACTTGAGTATGCCCACGTTAAATTACCTAGCACCGGCTGGGGAGAAAAAGAAGGCACAGTAACAAATTCAGAGCGCCGTATTTCTCGTCAAAGGGCGATTATAGCGCCGTTCGCTGAGGCAAAAAACGATTGGCAAATACTTTGTGATGTCGCTAAAAAAATGGGTTTCAATGGCTTTGACTTCACTCAGCCCAGTGAAATTTTTGATGAGTGGGCGCGTTTAACAAGCTTTGAAAATAACGGTACACGGCAACTTAATTTGTCTGCCCTTGTGGGTATGAGCACACGAGAATATAATGCATTAAGGCCAATTCAATGGCCGTGTATTGCCAACGATAGCTACCAGTATGGGCAAGTGTTTAGCCAAAACCAATTTAGCACAGCAAATAAAAAAGCGCGGTTTATCCCCATCACGCCACAGCTACCGAAGCAAGTTACTTCAACAGAATACCCATTGGTAATGAACTCTGGGCGTATTCGCGATCAATGGCACACTATGACTCGTACAGGAAAGTCGGCCACACTTTCAAGCCATATTACCCGCCCCTACATTGAAATTCACCCTCAAGATGCAAGTCAACTTGGGATCAACAATGATGACTTAGTACAAGCCATCTCTAAGGTGGGTGACGTAATAGCGAATGCCAAAGTGACTGACTCATTAAGAGCGGGTGAATGCTTTATGCCGATCCATTGGAATCAGCAATTTGCATCATCTGCTAATGTCGGTAAATTGTATGCAACGATAGCAGATCCTATTTCTGGTCAGCCAGAGACTAAATTTACAGCCATAAAGCTGCTCCCTGTAACATTCAGCCAATATATGAATGTATTTGTTGCCAAGCAATGTAGCTGCCATGCAAACGTCACCTCGCACAGTGACTATTGGCTAAAAGTCAATGCCAGTAATTGCAGTCAATATCAACTTGCTTTTAATGACGCTGTGCCAGATATACTGCATTGGTGCCAACAGATAAGTGGCATAAAAGGGCAGTGGTCTGGTTTTTATGAAGGTACGACTCAGCGTATTCAATGTATTGCCAATGGACGCTTAGTGTTTGTTGCAATGATCAGCGATACACAAGTTACCACATCGATTGAGTGGATTAATCACTTATTTAGTGAACCAGCATTGAACTTTACACAACTACAATCATTATTAACCGCGACACCTGATGAAGAATTTAGCCAGGGGCGGCAAATTTGCAGTTGCTTCAAAGTCAGAGAGAAGCCAATTATCGATGCAATTAAAGCGGGAACTCACCGAGTTGATGAATTAGGCCAACAATTAAAGTGTGGGACCAATTGTGGCTCGTGTAAAACAGAGTTAAGTCAGCTTATTAAACGTCATGCACTGGCTAAAGGACAGCAAATTGATGTGCTGATCACGGTGTAGTTGTTATGTCACAGCTGATGTATATAAAAACAATAAGTAGACGACTTTATGCTTGAAGACAAACATGAACTTGTAGATAAATTTGGCCGACGTTTTAATTATTTAAGACTTTCTATCACTGATGTATGTAATTTTAGCTGTAGCTATTGTTTACCTAACGGCTACCAATGTGATACGCCACGGACATTTTTAACACAAACAGAAATTACGAATGTAGTGAGTGCTTTTGCCAAACTTGGTACTAAAAAAATTCGTATAACGGGCGGTGAGCCATGCCTGCGTAAAGACCTGCCTGCAATTATCGAGCGCTGTAAGGCGACGAGCGGAATTACTGAAGTAGCACTCACCACAAATGGCTTTAACCTATTTGACAATATCGATGAATATAAGGCTGCGGGGCTTGATGCTATTAATGTCAGTATTGATAGTTTAGATCCGAATATGTTTAAACTGATCACAGGGCATGACAAGCTACAACACATATTAAAAGGAATTGCACGGGCACAACAGATAGGCATTAAGCGTATCAAAGTCAATGCTGTATTAGCCAAAGCATTTAATCATAATCAGCTTAAAGATTACCTAGCTTGGATAAAACATCAAGCAGTTACGGTGCGGTTTATTGAGTTGATGGAAACCGGTAATGGCACGCAATTTTTTGAGCAAAACCATTTAAGTGGTCAAGGCGTGAAAGAGAGTTTGCTGGCAGCGGGTTGGTTACAAGTTGTGAAGGGGACGCTGAATGGCCCTGCGCAAGAATTTTGGCATCCAGATTATCAAGGCCGGATAGGTTTGATCATGCCTTACAGCAAAAACTTCTGTCAAAGCTGTAATCGTTTACGCGTTTCAGCACTGGGGAAATTACATTTGTGCTTATTTGCTGATCAAGGCATCGACTTACGTAGTGCATTAAATTGTGGCACGCCAGAGCAAGCCGTAGAGCAAACGGTTAAACTGCTGCGCAGCGCAATGAGTAATAAAACCATTAGTCACGAGCTTGATAAGCGTTTTACCGGAGCAACTAAGCATTTAGCGATGTTAGGGGGGTAGCGTAATGGCTGTGACAGGATTAGTGTTAGCGGGTGGCAAGTCTTCACGCATGAAAGCGAATAAAGCCGACCTGCTATTTGGTGAGCAAACTCTGCAACAACGAAGTGTTGATTTATTGCGCAGCGCAGGTCTTAGCGAGGTGTTGATAAGCCGTAACGAAAACCATGAAAATACAGATTATCTAGTGGATATATACCCAAATAAAGGTCCACTGGGAGGCATATACAGCGCGCTTAAACAAACACCAAATGACCTATTTGTGGTAGCGATTGATATGCCATTACTTAATCGCGATCTAGTTATACGTTTACTGAATTTTTATGATCAACAAAAAGTGTTCAATAAAAAGATGTATGTAGCACATTTCAGTCATTCCCCATTACCAATTTATATTGAAAACAATCCAGTGACACAAGGTTATTTACACGCCACACTCACAACAAATGATAGTAACTGTTCAATTAAGCAATTTATAAAATCATGTCAAGGAGCGTCGCTGGAACACCCGCAAGTCAACGCATTTAGTAATATTAATACTCCTGTGCAATACAATGAATTATGTAAAGCACACAGTATCAAGTAATTTAATTAATCAATGTAACAAGAAGAAATAAATTATGACAACGACAGCAGATAACAGTGTGGTTAATATCGCAGTGCTAACAGTCAGTGATACCCGTGATGAAGATAGCGATACCTCAGGGCAGTATTTAGTCCAGGCATTACAAGGTGCAGGCCATCAATTGATTGATAAAAAAATTGTGAAAGACGATGTTTATCAAATGCGCGCAATTGCATCGCAATGGATCGCAGACGAAAATGTTCACGCAATTTTAGTTACCGGTGGTACCGGTTTTACAGAGCGAGATTCAACACCGGAGGCGATGCAACCGTTATTTGATAAAACGGTTGATGGTTTTGGTGAATTATTTAGGCACATTTCTTACAGTGAAATTGGCAGCTCGACTATTCAATCTAGAGCGCTTGCGGGGCTTGCAAATAATACAGTTATTTTCTGCATGCCTGGCTCAACTGGAGCGTGTAAAACAGCATGGACAGGTATCATCGCGCAGCAATTAAATTCAAGCTTTAAGCCGTGTAATTTTGTGCCACATATCAGTCGTGGCAGAGGCTGTGCAACTAGGGGGTAAGCATGTTAAGTCATATAGATGAGCACGGCCAAGCAAACATGGTTGATGTTTCACTGAAACAAGTTAGTTCTCGTGAAGCAATGGCGCAAGGGATGATCTCGATGTCTAAGCAGGCATTTTCAGAAGTCATTGCCAATGAAAATAAAAAAGGTGATGTCATCGGGGTCGCACGTATTGCAGGAATTCAAGCTGCAAAAAAATGCGCGGATCTGATCCCCCTATGTCATCCTCTGGCGTTGACTAAAGTGGCTGTTGATTTTGAGTTAGATGAACCAAACAGCACTATAAAAATAACCAGCTTATGCAAACTTGCAGGTAAAACTGGGGTTGAAATGGAAGCACTTACTGCAGTATCAGTAGCTGCCCTGACATTATTTGATATGTGTAAAGCTGCTGATCCAATGATGGAAATCCATTCAATTCGGGTGATCAAAAAAACTGGAGGCAAACATGGCGATTGGCAACGCGATTAAGCAATCAGCGAACACAATGACCAACCAAGTTAACCTCTTGTTTTTTGGGCAACTTAAAGAGCGCTTACAGTGCGAAAATTATAATATAGAAATTCAACACCCGCTTTCTATAGAGCAACTAAAGGCATATTTAGTGAGCTTAGAGCCTACATGGCAAGTGGCATTAAATGACAACTTATTGATTGCGGCGGTTAATCAGCAAATAGCCCAACAGCACGCGATTGTGAAAGGTGGTGATGAAGTGGCGTTCTTTCCACCAGTAACAGGGGGCTAATGTAATGACAATTGAAATTACCATTAGCCATGATGATTTTGATATTGGCGCATTGCATCATGCACTACAAATAGGTAACGTACAGCAAGGAGCTGTGGTTACCTTTACTGGTTTAGTAAGAGAATTTAGCCACGGCGATAATGTGGTGGCATTGGAACTTGAACACTATCCACAAATGACAGAGCAGCTGCTGCTAACTATTGCACAGCAAGCTCAACAGCGTTGGCAATTAGGCCGTATTAGTATTTACCATCGAATCGGTTATTTACCTTTGGGCGAGCAAATTGTATTTGTTGGTGTGACTGCGAAGCATCGCCAAAATGCCTTTGATGGGGCGCAATTTATTATGGATTATTTAAAAACACAGGCTACTTTTTGGAAAAAAGAACACTTTAGTCATACATCGCAGTGGGTTGAATTTAAAGCGTCTGATTTACAGGCGCAACAAAAGTGGCGCTAAGTTTTAAATTCCTATAAGGACAGCAACTAAAACGCTAGAGAGCTTGTGCAAAGCCTTTGCACTAAGTTTGTAAAGCAATACAAAGGAGCATTTTCAGTTGCTAAAATTTTACACGGTTATCTAGATTATACTTAATCGCATGAGATACAAGCAGCATTAAAGTCATATAACCAATAGCACAGCTAAGTTGCAGTTTATTCAGCGATAAGAGCAACGCGTTAAAAATCTCCTGTTTCTCGAAATTAAAAGCAGCTGCTTGTAATTAACAACTGCTTTTGCATTTCCAATGAGCGAAGCTACAAAATTAAGCTAATTAGTTTGTAGCTACTTAGGCCAAATATCAGCAATAACACAGGTAAAATGAGCATATTCACCTTAATTGAATTGGTGAAATCCCCCATAACTGATTTTTGATTGACCAGCCATACAAGGTATGTGGTGACTATCGGCAGTAATAACCCATTGGCGGCTTGAGCAAAGATGATGACATTAATAGGGTCTAAACCAAGTGACGCCACCGCAGTACCAAATACTAAGATAGCTGTAGCAACAAGTTTGAAGCGACTATTGTTCATATCATTAGACCAACCAAGCATACCGCATACGGCGTATGCGCCAGCAAGGGGAGCGGTGATCGCGCTGGTTAAGCCCGCAGCAAATAAGCCAATTGCAAAAAAATAATGGGCGGCATTACCCAGTAAGGGTTCTAATTGCATCGCCATATTTGCAGCGCTGATTTTTCCGACCTCAGAGCCGTAAAAAGCAACTGATGCGGTTGATAAAATCGCCAGTGTGATGACGCCACCCAAAGTGATTGATATGCCAGTATCTAGATTTGTTTGCTTAATGACTTTACGTTGATCTGTGTGTTTGTCATGTTTTGCAGCGAGTATACCTGAGTGTAAAAATAGGTTGTAAGGCACAATAGTAGTACCTACTAAGGCTAATACCGTTGTCGCTGAGCCTTCGGGTATACTTGGTATAAAGCCTGCTAGTAGTTGAGTGATGGGTGGGGCTGCCATGAGCAAAGTAGATATAAACACTAAGCTCATCAAAATGACTAAAAAGATCAGAGCGCTTTCTACCACTTTATGTTTGCCGCTATATAGCAATAAGGCGCTGAAGACTGCAATTAATGGCGTCCAAACTTGCGTGGCTACTTGAGGGAAAATTTCAATTAATCCCATTGTGGCGCCACTTAAGTTGCCAGCCTCATAGGCGGCACTGCCAATGCCTATGGCACTGATCACTAAAAAGGCGGCTAGGGGTTTAAATAACGGGTGCTGTATGTGAGTACGCAATGCTTGGGCAAGATCTTGACCTGTAACCACACCAAGGCGAGCGGCCATGGATTGCAATAATATCGTGGCTATCACTGAAAATAGTAATGTCCAGAGCAGCGCAAAGCCAAAGTTGGCACCGGCTATACTGGCGCTGGTGATGGTCCCTGGTCCGATAAAAGCAGCTGTAACAAGTAGGCCTGGTCCTAATCGCATAAGTAACCTTAAAAATTTATTTAATACACGTAACTGTATACAGTCACTCGGCGTGATTCAATATATCAATGGCTTACAGCATACAAGTTAATTAATAGTGTTAAAAGCACAATAAAAATTAAGTGTGTTGGGTGCTAAGCTGGCTATGCCGATCAGACATATAGGAAACAATGAAACGCCGTTTATATTCGCTCTATTGTCATTAGATATAACACTTAATTATGAAAATTTAGACTTCTGTATAATAGCGTATGGAGCTTATTGTGGTACTTTACGCCAACTTTTTGATAGCATTTTGTTAACAGAGATAATTAAAACCAAAAATAATGTTAAATAGCCATCAAAAATACAAAATTTAAAATTAAAACAGGACGTACCGTGTGAAAAACTTACTACGAGGTTTCAATCTATTTACCCTAGTGCTTTTGTGCTTTAGCTCCCCAACATGGGCAGTTGAAGGCCAATTAAATCTAACTAACTCAACTGTTGGCTTGATCTGTATTGGTATTTTTTGCATTGCCTATGCTGTGGTTATGCTCGAAGAAAAACTGCATTTACGAAAATCCAAACCAGTGTTGGTTGCAGCAGGCTTAATTTGGATTTTAATTGGTGCCTACTATGTAAACAATGATATGCCTGACATTACCGAAGCTGCATTTAGGCATAACTTACTCGAATTTGCCGAGCTAATGCTGTTCTTACTAGTGGCGATGACCTATATCAATGCATTAGAAGAGCGCAGGGTATTTGATGCGCTGCGTGCTTGGATGATCCGCAAAGGCTTTAATTATAAAAACTTATTTTGGATCACCGGCTTTTTAGCGTTCTTTATTTCCCCGATTGCCGATAACTTAACCACTGCATTATTAATGTGCGCAGTTGTAATGAAGGTGGCTGAAGGTGATAAACCGTTTATTAATCTTAGTTGTATTAATATTGTGATTGCAGCAAATGCAGGAGGGGCATTTAGTCCATTTGGTGATATTACCACCTTAATGGTCTGGCAGGCTGGTTTAGTTCATTTTAATGAGTTTATGGTTTTATTTTTACCATCATTAGTAAATTACCTTGTTCCTGCGGCAATAATGAGTTTTTACGTCGCTGATAAACAACCCACCGCACACTATGAAGATGTAGAGTTAAAGCGTGGGGCTGTACGAATTTTAGTATTGTTTTTACTAACGATAGGCACCGCCGTAGCAAGCCATAGCTTTTTACACCTGCCGCCTGTACTTGGCATGATGATGGGCTTAGGTTATTTACAATTTTTCGGTTATTTTTTAAGAATGACTTTGCCAGGCTCACTTGCTCGAAAAAGAGCGCATGCAGAGCAACTTGGTGACAATGATCGTTTAGCGAAGCTTGGTAGTGTTGTGCCTTTTGATGTATTTAGTAAAGTGTCGCGTGCAGAGTGGGATACCTTATTGTTCTTCTACGGAATTGTAATGTGTGTAGGCGGCTTAGGCTTTTTAGGTTATTTAAACTTAATGTCAGAGATGCTCTACGGTAATTGGTCGGCGACAACGGCTAACATATTCTTAGGGGTTATCTCCGCAGTTATCGACAACATACCTGTGATGTTTGCGGTGCTATCAATGCAACCAGATATGTCACACGGGCAATGGTTATTGATCACCTTAACAGCAGGGGTTGGCGGGAGTTTACTGTCAATCGGCTCTGCGGCTGGAGTGGCGCTTATGGGGCAAGCTCGAGGCTACTATACATTCTTTGGCCATTTAAAGTGGATGCCAGTCATAGCACTTGGTTATGGTGCCAGTATCATGCTGCATTTATGGTTAAACGCTGATCTTTTCTAATTAAAGAGCACACCTAAACAGCAAAATTAAAAGCGAACAGGTTGATACGTGTTCGCTTTTTCTTTATACAAATAAAGTTAAATTTTGTGAGCCAATTTAAGCCAATAATATAACTTGTAGGCACTGATATTAAAGGACAAATGTATTTTGTCTAGCTCCTGCTGGAGATAGATTTATTTGCCACTTAAATCACCTGAATAATTTGCTCTTGGTTTAAGCGTGATTTTGGCAGTTTGGCATTATAGTCAGTTTGTGTTTCGTGATAACCGATAACAAGTGCTACTTCACAAATATAGCCATCTAGCTCATCAGCAAAAAGTTCACTAATTAGCTCGCTATCAACGCCTTCCATTGGTGTTGAATCAATACCTAAGCGCGCAACAGCATGCATAGTATTACCCAGTGCTAAATAGGTTTGTGCTTTGCTCCATGTACCATTATTACCAGTATCATCAGTATTCAAGTCAACAAATGCATAGGCCCCAAAGGCTTGCTCACGGTTTTCTGCAGGCGTACGGCCATTTGCAATATCAGCATCAATCACTTTTGCATAATCTGCACGGCTATATTTTGGGTTGTAAGCAAACAAAATAATGTGTGATGCTGTTTTAATATGCGGCTGATTAAATTGAAACTTGTTTGCAAACGTATCATGCATGCGTTGTTTTGCTTGATCAGACTCAATAACAATGAACTTCCATGGCTGCGAGTTAATCGATGACGCAGATAAACGCATAGCTTGGCAGATAACAGCTAAATTGTCTGCAGATACACGTTTAGTTGCATCATATTTCTTGGTTGTGTAACGAGTTTCTAAGTCAGTAATAATCGGGTGTGTCATAAGTGGTTCCTGTAGCGAATAGCTTTATTTAAACAAAGCAGATTAATGAGATAGATGATAGCCCTTGCATTACTTTTGATAAACAGCATAATTATTGAATCATTATCAAATATATTTAGATAATATGCAGATTGACGATTTAAAACTTATTTTGAAAGTCGCAGAGTTTAAAAGTATCACCCTTGCAGCAGCAAAACTTGACATGCGTACAGCAACGGCCAGTGCTGCTATTAAACGAGTTGAGGCAACATTAGGTGTCGATTTATTTGTGCGAACTACGCGTCACTTAAGGCTTTCGGCTGCAGGAGAGCGTTATATTCCACAGTGCGAACAAGCAATAACCATACTTGAGCAAGCTCGGCAAAACCTCAAAGGTGAACAGGATGAGATTGAAGGCGAGCTGCGGGTAGCATTATCGTCAGATCTGGGCCGTAATTTAGTGATCCCGTGGATTGATGAAATTATGGATAATTACCCTAAAGTGAGCCTACGCACACATATAAGTGACAGTAACGTGGATTTTTATCGCGATTCGGTGGATATAGCGCTGCGCTATGGTTCGCCAAATGATGCGAATGTCTACGGATTTAAAATTTGTAATATTCCGCGATTGCTATGTGCCACACCACAATACATAAAATCCTATGGTGAACCCGAGCACCCAGATGATTTAGCCCAGCATCAAGGGTTATTCTATCAACTGCAAGATATTATCAATAACGTATGGGAATTCACCGATGGGAAAAATAAATTCAAAGTAAAAATGCAGGGCAAGCGTGCCTCTAATGATGGTGATCTAGTTAGGCGCTGGTGTGTATCAGGCAAAGGGCTTGCAGTAAAGTCGGCATTGGATATTGCTGATGATTTACTTAACGATCGAGTTGTCACAGTGATGAATGATTACCAGCATACCTGTGGTGAGTTGTGGCTCATTTGCCCAAGTCGCCAATCAATAACGCCTGCAGTGCGTTTATTACGAGATATATGCAGAGAAAAAGCGCGCGAGACACTTAGCCAGCTAATTGATAAAGGTGTACTTGAACACAACGTGCTTGATAACTAATTAGTCCTCGCACTTAATGAGTATTTAAGTATAAAATAACCCCGCTATTACAACCAAACTGTATTAGTGCATTCTCAGGGCGGGGCGAAATTCCCCACCGGCGGTATATTTTAAGTGATTTATCACGACAGAATGAGCCCGCGAGCGCTTTATTTCTATACTTAGTTATAAAGGTCAGCAGATCTGGTGCGAGACCAGAGCCGACGGTCATAGTCCGGATGAAAGAGAATATAGTTAATCTATAAAACAGTATTGACTGCCTGCTGGTGGTCTTTTTGCTGTGCCTTTCAATGTCCTGAATCTTTTCATATTTAAATAGGTATTAAAAATGATGATTCAGTCTTCTTTACTTAGCCAATTTGGCGAACCACTCGAGCGTGTTGAACGTGCTATTGTTGCATTGCAACGAGGTGAAGGTGTGCTTGTAGTGGATGATGAAAACCGTGAAAATGAAGGTGACTTTGTGTTTTCAGCACAGCACCTCACCACCGAGCAAATGGCGATGATGATCCGTGAAGGTAGCGGTATTGTGTGTTTATGCATGGGTGATGATCGCGTTAAACAACTCGATTTACCGCAAATGGTTGTTAACAATACCAGCCAAAATCAAACCGCTTATACGGTTACCATCGAAGCTAAAGTAGGTGTCACAACCGGCGTATCGGCCGCGGATAGAGTTACAACGATCAAAGCGGCAACCGCAGATAACGCCAAACCGGAGGATTTATCTCGACCTGGTCATGTCTTTGGCTTGCGCGCGCAAACCGGTGGTGTACTTGTTCGTCGTGGCCACACCGAAGCATCAATTGATTTGATGCAATTAGCGGGCTTAAAACCTTTTGGTGTTATTTGTGAGTTAAATAATGTGGATGGCTCTATGGCACGTTTACCACAAGTGAGTGAATTTGCTTTAAAGCAGAGCATGGTGGTGGTTTCAATTGAAGATTTAGTGCAATATATTCAATTAAGTCACCAACAAGCGTCTTAGCTAAAGAGCCGTAATAAAAAAGCCCGAGATGTTAACAGCTCGGGCTAGTTGGTTGGGATATCAAATTTTTACGAGTGAGTAGGGCTTACCTTTTTATCTATCGCGTTATCATCAAACGGTTTACCATCTTGTAACGCTTCTTTGCCGCGCAATTTGCGAATTAAACGTTTGGTATCTTCAAGTGCGACATATTGGCAAGGGATCAGGACCAGCGTAATTACGGTGGCAAATAACACACCAAACGCCAGTGATACAGCCATTGGGATAACGATTTTAGCTTGTAAGCTGGTTTCCATTATAATCGGTAAAACACCAATAAACGTGGTGACCGAAGTGAGCATAATTGCTCTAAAGCGACGAGCACCAGCTTGCATAACGGCGTCTTTAATTGCGACACCTTCAGCGCGTCCTTTATTAACAAAATCAACCATCACGAGCGAATCGTTCACAACAACACCGGCTACAGCAATGATCCCGAAGATCGATAACCCGCTCATCGTCATGCCTAAAATCATGTGCCCAAACATGGCGCCAATCACACCAAATGGGATCACCGACATAATGATTAAGGGCTGCGAATATGAACGCAGCGGTATCGCTAATAACGCGAAAATGATCATCATTGATAGTGCAAAATCACGCACTTGCTCAGCCACACTGTCCATTTCCTCTTGAATACGCCCAGCAACACTACTTTGTACACCAGGGTAGCTTTTCAATAGTGCAGGTAAGTATTCATCACGAATTTCTTTGGCAATTGCAAATGGTTCAACTTGGTCGGTATCAACGGCTGCCCATACGTTAACGGTACGTTTTGAGTTTTCACGACGTATACGGTTTACACCATCAACCAGTTTTACATCAGCAATTTCTGCTAAAGGTACTTCTGCACCACTGGGGCTGATTATACGAGCACTGGCGATATCGCTGATTGAATTACGTGCTTCTTGTGGGTAGCGGATCATGACTTTCACTTCTTCACCGTCACGTAAAATACGTTGTGCTTCAATACCGTAGTAACTAAAACTGACTTGTGAAGCCACATCAGCAAGGGTGAGGCCCATGCTGTACGCCAATGGTTTTAAATCAAGTTGTACTTCATCGGTGGCGCTTTGCATTGAGTCATTTACATCACCCACACCTTCCATGGTGTTGAGTTTCTCTTTTAACTTTGCCGCTACTTCTTTTAGCTGTTTGGCATCTTTTCCTTCAAGGCGAAAGCTAATATCACCGTCGTCTCGACCACCATTCATGATACTGTCTTGAATCGTTAAGGTTTTAACGCCCGGCAACGCTGGCATTTGTTCGCGCCACAGGGCGCTCAAAGCAAAGGTATCAATAGGGCGTAACTGTGGATCAATTAATACCGCCATAATGCTGGCCTCAGTACGACCACGTAAACTAACTGATAGATCACGTACCATGGCTGTGCCATATTGCTCTTTTAGTTGTTGATCAACATTTAAAATAACTTGCTCGATTTTCTGCGCTGTTTCTAAGGTGGCTTGCTCTGATGAGGCTAAGTTCATTTCAACAGAAATACGCGGAAAATCATGAGGAATTTTAGGGTTTGCGACAAATTTAACTAAACCACCAGCAAACATACCGCCGCTGACAATTAGTACGCAAATAAAGCCCACAATGACGGTATATCGGTAGTGAATACAATGACCAATAAATGGCGTGTAATAGTTATCTACAAAGCGTTTTAAACCACTATCCATTACTTTACGAAGGCGATGTAAGGGGTTTTTAGGATTCGGTTCACGGTGTTTCATTGCCGCTAAGTGAGCCGGTAAAATAAGTTTTGATTCAATTAGTGAGAAAATCAAACACAGAATAATAACTCCGCCAATCGCTTTGGAAAACGCAGCACCTGGGCCACTGGCTAAAGTTTGCGGCAAAAATGCAGCAATGGTCGTTAATACGCCGAAGGTGGCAGGCATAGCAACGCGTTTCACCCCGCGTACAACGTTATCAAGTGAGTGACCGTGTTTTTCAATTTCGGCACTGGCTGACTCACCCACCACGATGGCATCGTCAACCACAATACCGAGTACGAGGATAAAGGCAAACAAAGACGCCAAGTTGATGGTGACATCTAAAAAGCCCATTGGCATCATTAAGAAGGCGCCTAGGAATGACACAGGTAAACCCATCATCACCCAAAACGCTAAGCGCAGTGGTAAAAATAGCGCAAGCACCACCATTACTAACAGACCGCCCCATACCATGTTGTCGATCATCATGTCTAAACGACCTTCAAGGTAATAAGTTAAGTCAACTATGGGGGCAAGCTTAACACCCGCTGGAAGCTGGCCTGCTTTATCAGCTAAGTATTGCTTTAGCACTTTGGCAACTTTGGTAATATCTTGATCTTTTGAGGCATTTACTTCAAACGACAGCGAATTTTTACCATTATATTTTGAGTATTGCAGGCCTTCTGCAAAGCCATCGTTAATGGTTGCTACATCACCTAAATACACTTGCGCGCCATCAGGTAATAAAATCAGTGGTAGTTTTTCAAACTCATTACCGCGATAGGCTTGTTTTTCAACACGCATCGAAATATAGCCGTTTTCAGAACGAATTTGTCCTGCCGACATGTTGGCTGAAAAAGCACGTACGGTGCTGGCAATATCTCTAAAGGTTAAACCGTATTCGCGAAGTTTATCTGGACTGACTTCAATACTAATTTCGTAATCAAGGCCACCATTAAATTCAACGAGGTTGATTTGCGGTAAGGCTTGCAGCTCGTCTTTAATATTGTTGCCAAGCTCTTTGAGTTGATAATTGCTCATGTCGCCATAAAGGGCGAGGATCATTACTTCTTGCTCAAACTTATCATGGCGTACAATTGGGCGTTCCATGTCAGCAGGGAAGGTATTGATTGCATCAACTTGCATTTTTATTTCATCGAGTACTTCTTTAGTATCGTATTTTTCTTCGATTTCGATCCAAGCTTGAGAATAGCCACGGTTGGAGTAGGTAATTTTCCGTTTAATGCCTTCTAAGCCTTCGAGGGCTTCTTCGACTTTAATGGTGATACCTTCTTCAACTTCTTGCGGGGCAGCGCCTGGGTAGACCGCTTGTACGCTGATCCAATTATTTTCAAACTGCGGGAACATCTGTTTACGAATAGAAAACGCCGTTAAAATGCCGCCAACTAAAATAAAAATCATCAATAGGTTTGCCGCAACAGGGTTACGTGCAAACCAAGCAATTAAGCCTTTTTCGCTATGAATGCCCATGACTTATTCCTCTTTCAACGCAAGTTGCGTTGCACCAGCAGGCTTATCAGCATTATTTAGTTTGACTTGCATGCCTTCGGTTGGGAAATCTAAAGCAGATGTGATCAATTGCTCACCATCATTTAAACCTTGTGACGCGATAACCATGCCATTTTGTTCTCTAATAATATTAAGAGGTTTAAACGAAAGTGTTAAATCATCATTCATTACTGCGATTTTGCCGTTTTTCACTAAGTGATGAGGAACGATAATCGCATTATCTAGTTCACGCCCTGAAATAGTGGCATTGATATAAGAGCCAAAGCGCAGTGGCTGTTCACTGGCATAAGGGGTATTCACTTGTGCTACTAAATAACTCATTCGACTTTTTTGATCGATAACGCCTTCACTGCGCACAATTTTAGCTTGCCAGGTTGTTGGCTTGCCAGCGTAGTCAGCATTGAGCGTAACGTTTGCGCCGATACCGCTGTTAGTTAAATATTGCAGTTCTTTATCAGCCACTGGCAGACGAATTTCAGCAACTAAAGTTGAACTTAAGGCGCCAAACTGGCTACCGGGGTTAACAACACTACCTAAACTAATTGCCCGTTCAGAAATAATCGCATCATACGGTGCCTTAATATAAGTGCGCTCTAAATTTCGCTTGGCACGTTTTTCGGATGCTTGCGCTGCGCGATAGCGAGCAAGTTTTTCTGCTAACTGCGGTTTGCGTAAATATAATTGTGATGGGATCATTTGGTTTGAATCGTCTTTTATACGGTCCCATTCAGCCTGTGCTACATGTGCTTGTGCGCGTTCAATCTCTAAGTCCGAGCTTGCTTGCGCCAACCCAGCTTGCGCTTCAATTAACGCCGCTTCATAATCATTTGGATCTATTCGTGCTAGAATATCCCCTTGCTTAACAAAACCACCTTGGACGAATTGTTCAGAGACAAACACTACTTGGCCACTCACTTGTGCAACCAATGGGGTGTGATCTTTTGCTTTTACAACCCCATACGATTTAACGTCTAAGGAAATTGCATCAAGGTGAACAGGATTAACAGAGACCAATGGGCGTGTATCTTGTGCTGGTTTTTCTTCAGGCGGTTGTTTCATTGCTGAAAACGCAACCGCGAGACCTACACCCGCGATTAACACGGCAATAGGTAACATGATTTGTTTTTTAGTAGCCACAGGGCTTTCCTCATAATTTGGTGACGTTGTGAGTATAATGAAGAAAGTGTTTACAAGGCGTATGAAGATGTAACAAGTCATTACACAATTAACATATTGATGAAATAAATCACAAAAGGGGCGAATTATGAACACATCAACAATGGCTTGTCGGTTGGGTTGTGGCGCATGTTGTATAGCGCCGAGTATCAGCTCGCCAATCCCAGGAATGCCACAGGGTAAAAAAGCGGGAGAACGCTGTATTCAGTTAGATAACAATAATTTATGTAAGTTGTTTGGTGATGAAAGTCGGCCGAAAGTGTGTAGTGATTTTACTGCAACAATTGATGTATGTGGTACCAGCAACGCGCAAGCATTGCAGTTGATCACTGAACTTGAACAGATGACATGATATATTTTTACTTCGACAAGTAGACGAATTTAGGCATTAACTTTGAGGTTTTTGTATGTTTTTTTGTCCATTAAAGTTGTTGTAAGTTGTAAGTTGTAAATATAAATTGTATATTTTGTAGCTGATGAGTGTGGGTGCAGCTATAAACGATGGTGTTTAATCTGAAATATTCGTTCTTAATTTTTATATTGTTAATCTTTGGTTGTGGCTCAACAGCGAATTTAGAGGATGATATTAGTTCTTCTGTTGTTGCGATTAATGACTCAACAATTGAGTTCATTGGCTCGACAAATGAAGTCAACTTAGAAAAGTTAAAAGAGTTATTAGAAAAACACCCTAAGGATTATAAAACGCTAGAAATCAACAGTGGCGGTGGTGATGTTTTTGCAGGTATGGAAATTGGAAAACTTGTTAAGGAATATCATTTAAAGGTCGTCGTAAAAGGGCAGTGTGCTTCTTCATGCGCTAATTATATAGCAACAGCATCGCATTATGTTTTAGTTACCAAAAACTCAATTATAGGTTGGCATGGTTCAGGTTTTCAGCATTTTTATTATCAACCTAAGTCCCATAGCTTTTTTATAAAAGTTTTGTTTTTCATTTTTGGGATTGATGAAAATGAAGCTTTAGCTAAAATAATTAAAGAATGGCAATTAGCAGAATACGAATATTTTCGCACTGTGACAGATGTTGATTTGGTTATAACGGTATTAGATATGATGCCTGAGTTTAAAAGAAACGCTGTTCTGTTTAGTTATGATACTTTAACTTTGAAGCGTTTAGGTTTAAATATAGAGTTCGAAGGTCCGCAAAAAGCCAGCTTTAAAGTTACTGATAAAATATACTACTTAGATGTTTTTTATATAGAAGAAAAAAAGCTTCAAGAATTGTCAAATTCATTTCATGAAAAAGTGAACAAAAAAATCGCAAGTTATAACTATCATAAATGATGTGAATATGGAGCAATGCAAGACTACGAAAAAGCTATAGACTCAATATCTTTTCATGGTAAGTGTTACCACGTTGAGTTTTTCTGTTTTGCTTGAGGCTGATATTAAATCTGTGTAACTGCCTATAATTAATCTATATAAAAAATTTAGGATAGGCAGTGTTGAATAAAAACGAACTAAAAAAGCGTTTGCTAGCATAGACTTTAAATGCGACTTATTTTGTTACTAATATCAATTAGTTGATTACCAGCTATAAGTTGCGCTCAGCGTGTATTGTTCACCACGCCCTGGTGTGCCGGGGATCTCTTCAAATGCTTCGCCCCATAGGTTATCAGCTGATAGTGTGATAAATAAGTTATCAAGTGTTGGCGGGGTTATTTTTAATGTGAGATGTGTAAATAACGCTTCATCATCACCGTTTCTTAATACATTTTCATGTTGTTTACGCCATTCGTTATCAATTCTAAATTCAAGCACATCCATAGGCTGCCAAACAGCACCGAGTGTGATACGGTGATCAGGAAAATTCAAGGCATAAAAACTGGCATCGATATCTGCTGCGCCATAATTTTCTGATTTATGCAGATACGTGTAACTGCTAATAAGCTCAATAGTATCAAACTGTTTAGTTGCTAAAAACTCAATGCCCGCGGTGTATATATCAACTGGGTTAGCGGCGCGGGCAGAAGTAGAGCTGTAGCTGTAGGTCCAATCAGTAAGATTTTCATCTTGGCGGTAAAAAATAGCTGAATCTAAGCGCCAAGATTGCTGTTCAAGTAATAAACCAAGCTCTAGGTTTTGAGTGGTTTCGCGCTCAAGATTATAATTACTTCTAAATAACCCACCTGATTCACTGCCACCAATAGCTGTGTATCCGGCTACTTGACTTGCCTGAGCAAACGATAAGTACACTGTGCGCTCTGTGCCATCATTATTTTGAGTACGCCAATTAAGATCCCCAAGCAGTGAAAATTGTGAGTCATCTCTATTCGTGTCGTCAAAAGCTGCTCCTAAGCGAATAGTCACTAATTGGTTAGCTGCAATGGCGGTTTGATATTCTGGTAACACACTGAGTTTATAATAATTACGCGAGGTAAAGTTATTTTCAAGCGTGGTTGATTCAATCGAATCCTCCATATATTGCGCGGAGTAATTTATTGCAAATGACTCAGTATTGTTATGGCGGCCTGATAGCGCGAGAGATTTTACCTGTGTTTGATGAAATGCTTCAAATGCGCTGGGGTTTTCACGTGAGTAAATATAATGGTCATCATTTTTGCGATAATAAGCGGATATTTCAAACGTACTCTGTTTAGCATAGCCTTGCTTATGGTTAAGGATAAATAATTGCGTATCCAGATCTTCGGTTTCGTTTACCCCAAATGGCGTATATAAGTTTGGCCAGCCAAAAAACTTTTGCTGCGAGCCATAAAATAAGTCTGTTTGTGATTGCGGGCCAGTTAATTGCACTCGGCCAGATGCACGGGTAAAGTCATGATCGCCATTGTCTATTGTGCCGTCACTTTGCGAGTGCGCGTAGTCACCTTGAAAACCTAACTGCCAATCAGGTTTGCCTGAAAGTGGCACATTGACTCCAGCATTGATGCTTTGTAAATTAAAGTCGTTATTACCCGTACCTAATGACACACTGCCACCAGTATTAATAGGCGTCCAACCAAACGACACCGTACCAACTGAACTATTTACACCATACAGGGCATTTTCGACACCAGTAAAAATATCTGCGGTATCTAGCATTTGCGGTGCAATAGGGATCTCAGCAAAATAATGACCTGATTGTGGGTCAAATAAAGTTGCACTGCCTACCCGAAAGCCGGTGTTTTCAAAAATACCGCCACGGATAGTCACATCCGCTTGTGCTTCGGCCATATTACGAGATTGCAAATCAACTCGCGGATCATATTCTAAGTTAGACACAGGGGCATCAAATGTACCAACGGGAAGTTGATTGGCCGTGGCTGAAGCGTGCACTGCGATTTGTTCAATCTCATCGGTATTGCTTTTTTGCTCGGCTGCTAATGTTAATGTTGAAAAACTACATAACAAGGTAGGTAATGCTAGGTGTACAGGTTTGATCACGTTAAAATCTCTTTGCGCTTATACTATTGTTCTAGTTGTGCAGTTAGGTACATCAGTTATTTTATTATTGAGTACATTCTTAGCACGTGATTAAAATAGGGCGTTATTGTATCTGATTGAGAAAAAATTGCATTTGCTAATCATGTATCTCTTTGGCTGTTCACTCTTAATTCTGCTAAACACTTGCTAGGTTGTACTCTATGAATACTGTTAATAATACTGATTTCGAAACCGTATATTTTGCTGGTGGTTGCTTATGGGGTGTACAAGAGTTTATTAAGCATTTACCTGGTGTAATAAGCACTGAAGCTGGACGTGCCAATGGGACAAGCAACACGACAGCGGGCGATTATGATGGTTATGCTGAATGTGTGCTTGTGGTGTTTGATACCAATAAGGTAGAGCTGCATACGTTGATCAGCTATTTCTTTGAAATTATTGATCCCTATAGTATTAACAAGCAAGGGGATGATGTTGGACCTAAGTACCGTACTGCTATTTATAGTAAACAGCCAACACACCTAACCATAGCACGTGATTATATTAACAAGCGAGATGATGCTGCTAAAATTGTGGTCGAAGTACTTCCTTTAACCAATTACGTAGCAAGCGATATAGAGCATCAAGACCGTTTAACTCACTTCCCCGATGACTACTGTCATATTCCACGAGTTTTACTACATAAATACAAAAACTAATGTAATAGATCTTAACTTCATATCTGCTTTAACATATCACGCTTAATATGATACCAATCGTCTTAAGTTACTGACCACTTATAGCGACAGGTAAATACAGTGATAACAAGGCAGAAATTTTGACATGTAGTTGTTCTACTTGAAAAATTACTAACGCTGTTAGCGCTTTATTTAGCCCGCTAGAATGGTTAAATATTTAAGCATATT